>NZ_CP049264.1:1800000-2025227 GCF_003048875.2 Campylobacter concisus
TTTTGCCAATGCCTTATAAAGTACTCCATTGCCTAACCCATAAAAAAATAATATCGGATAACGCTTGTAGTCCTTTTCAATATCTTCAAGTAGCTTTAAAGTATCTGTAACTGGATTATCATATACATATCTAAAAGTGTGTTTGTTTATTAAATTTACATCAATAGGGTCTTTCCCTATAAAAATTTCATAATCTTTATTTGCTTCCATAGACCAAAGCCTAGCTGCTAGAATTTCATCTTGTTGAAAGAGGGCTTGAAGGTTTTTTTTAAAGATTGGGTTTTGAATAATTACCTGATTTTCTTCTAGTGGCATTGGTTTTTGGCTATTCACTTTGCTTTTTTTATCACTCATATCAAATCCTCCTTTGTTATTCTCTCACTAAATTTGATATCTCTTTTTGATGGTTTTCCGATCAGCTCTTTTAAAAATTTAGGGTGAAGACCGTGCCCTGGACGTACACTTCTTATATTTTGATCACTAAAAATTTCACCTTTTTTAATATCTGCACTTGCATAAAGCGAGCGTGAGAAAAAGCGATTAGCTAGTGCTTTTTCACCGACTTCATATGAAATTTCTCCTATAAGCTCCTCGGCCTCTCTAACACACTTTGTCATAAGAGCAAATTCGCTCTCATCAAGGCTAAAAGCACTATCGACACTTTTTACGCTCTTATCAAGTATAAAGTGCTTTTCAATCATTCTAGCGCCAAGGCTAACTGCCACAACTGGGGCTGTCACACCTAAAGTATGGTCTGAAAAACCGACTTCAACACCAAATCTCTCTTTCATATCCTTAATAGTTCGTAAATTCATGCCATTTAATGGCGCTGGATAACTTGATGTGCATTTTAGAAGTGCGATATCGCTATTACCAGCGTTTTTGCAAATTTGAACCACATCGTTGATCTCTTCTTCATATGCAATACCTGTTGAGATAATAGTAGGTCTGCCCTTTTTGGCTACAAACTCTACAAAATCATAGTCCGTCACTTCAAAGCTTGCGATCTTATAGGCTGGTGGATTATATTGCTCTAAAAAATCAGCGTCATCTCTGCAAAAAGGAGTTGAAAAGCAGATGAGGCCTTCTTCTTTGGCTACTCTAAAAAGCTCCGCATGCCACTCTTTTGGAGTTGAGGCCTCGCTATATAGATCGTACAAGTTTCTCTTGTCCCAAAGCCCACCTTTTATGACAAAGTCGTCTAGCTGCGAATTTAGTGTCATGCCGTCTGGAGTATAGGTTTGAAGCTTTATTGCATCAGCCCCAGCACGTTTTGCTGCTTTTATGGTCTCTATGGCTGTTTTTAGGCTGCCGCTGTGATTGGCCGAGAGTTCGGCTATTATAAAGACTTTCTTGTCCGTATCAAAATCTGCTATTTTCATGCGTACTCCTTGCAAAATATATTAAACCGGATTTTATCATAAAATATATCATTGCCTGGTATAATCAAAAAATCATAATTAAAAGAAGCGAAATAATGAAGCAAAAAATTTTAATTGCAACTATAAAAAACTGGAATATAAAAAATTTTAATCTTTTAAAACAAAAATATGAAGATTTTGATTTTTACCTCATAACAGATAAAAAAGATCTAAATATCGACACTGTATTAAAAATAAATCCAAAATTTATATTTTTTCCACACTGGTCTTGGTTTATCCCAGAGAGCATATATCTAAATTTTAAATGTATAGTTTTTCACACTAGTGATCTACCTTTTGGTAGAGGTGGATCGCCTTTACAAAATCTAATCATCCGCCAAATTTACAAGACAAAAATTTCAGCCTTAGAAGCTATCAAAGAGTATGACGCTGGCAAAATTTATCTAAAAGAGGATATAGATATAAGTGCCGGCAGCGCAAAGGAAATTTTTATCAATATTTCAAATATTATTTTTTTTAAAATGATACCTAGAATTTTACTAGAAGATATCACACCCGTTGATCAAGTCGGTGAAGTCGTAAATTTTGAACGCAGAAGGCCTGAGCAGAGCGATCTAAAAACACTCAAACATCCAGACCTAATAAAAATTTATGATTTTATCAGAATGCTAGACGCAGATGGTTACCCAAAGGCATTTTTGGAATTTAAAAAGTATAAAATAGAATTTAGCTCAGTAAAAAACAAGAATAAAAAAATAATAGGAAGGTTTGAAATTTATGAAAAATAAGCGTATATTGATAGTAGCAGCGCATCCTGACGATGAGGTCTTGGGCTGTTTTGGTACTGTGGCAAAACTTATCAAAAGCGGAGAGTACGAAGCGTACACTCTTATACTTGGCGAAGGCAAGACAAGTCGTAGTGATCAAAGAGATGTACTGGATAAGAAAGATGAGATAAGTACACTTAGACAAGAGATACTAAAAGCTAACAAGATAATAGGTATAAAAGATGTATTTATTGAAAATTTTGCAGACAACCGCTTTGATAGCGTTGATCTACTAGATATTGTAAAAAGTATTGAGCAGGTAAAAAAGAATATTCGCCCAGATATAATTTTTACTCATTATAAAAATGACTTAAATATAGACCATAAAATCACATATGAAGCCACGATAACAGCTACAAGACCGATGCAAAACGAAACTGTATCAGAAATTTATAGCTTTGAAATATTATCCTCTACCGAGTGGAACTATCCTTTAAGCTTCTCCCCTGATGTATTTTTTGATATATCGCAGACGCTTGAGTTAAAACAAAAAGCTATGCAAGAGTACAACTCAGAACTTTGTAAATTTCCACATCCAAGAAGCATTGAAGGCATAGAACTAAACGCCAAATATCATGGTATGAGAGTTGGCAAAAAGTACGTTGAGGCATTTAAAAGTGTGAGGATTATAAGATAAAAGGCTTTATAAGCTTAGAAAAATCTCATCTCCAAAATAAGCTTCATATCCATTTTCTTTTAGCCAAGCAAAGATCTCCTTTTGATTATCCGCTACGCAAATGGCTTTAAATTTAGCTCCCAAAACGTAAGCTTCATTTACAAGCGAGCTTGCTGTTATGATGAGCATTTTGGCCTCATTCATTAGCCTTGCTACGTTTTTACTATCTACAAAAAGGCTAAAATTTTCGTTTTTACTTGATAACTCTTTTAGTGCGCTTAAGTTTTTATTTCCGCTAGTTGTGATGATGGCTGTTTTTTGGTTTTTAAGAAGCAGTTTTTCTGAAATTTTAGCGCTTAGCCCTGAGATATCAGTGCCTCCAAGAATGATAGCGTAGTCGTAAATTTTCTCCCTTTTTACCTGCGCTTCTTCATAAAACTCATCTCTAACTAGCAAAAACTCACTCCCGCAAAATACCTCACAGCCTTTTTCTACCAGCCCCTCATATCTTGCCTTTTTCGCATATAAATTTACATTTAAAATGTAGTCTGCAAAATGTTTTTCGTAAGTGTCGTCAAATGATAAAATTTTAACGCCGGTTTTTTCTTTTATAGCTCTTTCATCTTCAAAGCTAAAGCCGTAGTGATCGATAATGAGAAGCTCAAATTTATTATCTTTTATAAGTTCGCAAAGCTCATCTATCTCGCCACTTGTTAAGCTAAATTTAGGGTAGTTTATCTCATCAAAAATGTCACCATCTAGCCTTAAAGATGCAAATGAGATGTTATTAAATTTTTTAGCAAGCAAAAGGTCTCTCCTGATGTGCCCATGCCCTATCTTACTGCTACTATCGGCGCGCACGAGCGTTTTTAGCAGGGGGAGTCCTTTAAATTCTTTCAATCAAATCTTTCCATTATTTATCAAATAAAGCTTCTTAGCAAACTCAAAATCCTCTAGCGTGTCGATGTCGCAAACTAAATTTCTTGGCAATAAATACGCCTTTGAGTGTGGCGCAAACAAAGCACTGCACTCCAGCCAAGCCTCTTTTTTGCCAAAATAAAATGCCCCAGCGTCATGAAATGCAGGCTCAAGGTCTTGCGAGCGTGTCTTTTCAAACTGCGGATAAAACATACTAACTCTAGCATTTTCATCAAGTTTTATCGCCCTTTGTATAGGAAAATCAAACGCAGTCGCTGAAAATAAAAATTTACACTCCTGCTTTTTAAACTCCTCTGCGGCCTCTTTTAAAATTTCAGCCGTTATGAGTGGTGCTGTAGCATAAAGGCAGCAGACATCACTAAAGCTAGAATTTACGCGCCCTATCGCGTCTTTTATCACGTCAGTACTTGTCGCGTAGTCATCGCTTAGGTTTGTATCTCTAAAAAATGGCACACTAGCTCCAAATTCTCTAGCCACATTTGCGATCATTTCATCATCGGTGCTTACGATCACTTCGTTAAAAACTTTAGAATTTAGCGCAGCCTCGATGCTATATGCGATTAAAGGCTTGCCTAAAAAGTCTTTGATGTTTTTGCCAGGTATTCTCTTGCTGCCGCCTCTTGCTGGTATGATGCAGATCATTTTTTACTCGCTAAAGCTTTTTAGCACATCAAAAAGCGTGCTTGCAACAAATTTAGCATCATCCACGCTCATACCATGGTGGCATGGGATACTAAGCTCGGCGCTATAAAATTTCTCCGCATTTGGCAGCGAAATTTCGCCAAGTAGCGCTTTATAAAAGCTAAATTTATATGTTGGCTTGTAATGCACCTGCACACCAACGCCTTTTTGCAAAAGTGCTTCAAAAATTTGCTCTTTTTTATCCCAAAATTTCTCATCCAAAAGCACTGGATATAGGTGCCTTGAGCTAGTTGTATTTGCTGGGATATTTATAGTTTTAAAGTACTCACACCCGCTAAATTTCTCATCATAAAATTTAGCTATCTCATTTCTTTTAGCGATAAAGCCATCCAGCCTTTTTAGCTGGCTAAGCCCCAAAGCGCAGGTTACGTCTGTGATCCTGTAGTTGTATCCAAGTAGGCTCATGTCGCTATCCCAAAGCTTTGTTTTGGTGATGCCGTGGCTTCTATATAGCCTTGCTAGTCTTGCTAGCTCATCGTCGTTTGTAGCAAGCGCGCCGCCCTCAAGCGTGGTGATAGGCTTTACCGGGTGAAAGCTAAATATGCTAATATCAGCCTTAACGCCCACTTTTACGCCGTTTTGCACGCTACCAAGGGCATGAGAGGCGTCGTCTATCACTTTTATGCCGTGCTTTTTGGCTAAATTTATGATCTTATCTAGCTCCACTGGGTTACCGCCGTAATCAACCGCTGTTATCACATTTGTTTTTGGCGTGATTAGAGCTGGAATTTTTTCTTCATCGATGTTGCCATTTGCTTTTACGTCGCAAAATTTGACCTGCGCTCCTGCCATCAAAGCTGCATTTGCAGTGGCTGCAAAGGTGATAGGTGTCGTGATCACTTCATCGCCAGCCTTTACGCCAAGGCTAAGATAGGCTACATGAAGGGCCGAAGTGGCTGAGTTCATAGCGATCACGTGCTTTACGCCAACATACTTTGCCAACTCCTCTTCAAATTTACTGACCTTTTGACCACCTGTTAAGATGTCGTCTCTTAGCGCATCTGCTACTACCTTAATATCTTCTTCTGTGATCTGCTGACGGCTGTAGGGGATCATTTAGCATCTCCTATCATCTCAAGAAGGCCTGCTCTATCGAGCCAAATTTTATTTGTATTTGAGCTATATTCAAAGTCCTCGCTAACTGGTTTGCCCTTTTGATGAAGAGCATTTGTCGAGAAGTCTTGCGCTGTTAAAAACTGGATAGACGGACTAATAACGTAGTAATCATCAAATTCGTATGTAAGATGCGCGTCATCTCTTGAGATCATCATCTCATGCATCTTTTCGCCTGGACGAATACCTATGATCTTGACGCCAAGGTCTGGTGCAAGGGCTTTTGCAAGATCGACCATCGTCATTGACGGGATCTTTGGTATGAAAATTTCGCCGCCTTTCATCCTCTCAAAGTTTTTAAGGACGAAATTTACACCTTGTTCAAGCGTGATCCAAAACCTAGTCATCTTCTCATGCGTGATAGGAAGCTCTTTTTCTCCTTGTGCGATCAGCTTTTTGAAAAGTGGCACTACTGAGCCACGTGAACCAACGACATTTCCATATCTTACGACGCTAAATCTTGTTTTTTTGTCTCCAACAATGTTATTTGCAGCGACAAAGAGCTTGTCGCTGGCTAGCTTTGTAGCTCCATATAAATTTACAGGGTTGCACGCCTTATCAGTTGAGAGTGCGATCACTTTGATAACGCCACACTCCAAAGAGGCGTCGATGACGTTTTGAGCGCCATCTATGTTTGTTTTGATGCACTCCATTGGGTTGTATTCTGCGATTGGTACGTGTTTCATCGCAGCTGCGTGGATGACATAGTCTATGCCGTTCATCGCAGTTCTCAAGCGCTTATAGTCCCTCACATCGCCGATGAAAAAGCGCATGGCCTTGTCTTTAAAGACTTGCGCCATTTCGTATTGCTTTAGCTCGTCGCGTGAGTAGATAACTAGCCTTTTTGGCTTGTATTTTTTTAACAAAATTTCGGTGTACTTTTTACCAAAACTTCCTGTTCCGCCGGTGATCAATATCGATTTGTTGTTAAACATTCCAGTACCTTTTTTGACAGCAGTTTTTGATTTCTAATTATATTATTTTAAAATATTCTCTATAAAAATTCAAGCAAAAGCCGTGCCAAATTTAAACTTTGTTTATCAAAGCTTCGCTCTTTCTAGCTTCTATTTCGTCAAAATTCCGTTAATGTTTAGAGAATACGTACAAAAATTATAAATTTCAAAAACTCTATATGGCTTTATTTTCTTTTAAAATTTCTAAAAATTCTGCTACATTTGTCGCCCAACCATTTTTTAAAAATGGCAATAGTTCATTTTTATCAGTACTTCTATGATATGTACCTTTTCCATCCCATAGACTCTCTTGCGGTATCTTAGGGCAAGTTTTGTTTTTTATGCTGTCCCAATTTTCTTTGAATAGTTGTTTGATGTTTTCTTGAAGGACCTCATAGCTACTTTCAAAAGTATGAAGCTTTGCATCAAAAACAATCTTTTTTTGCACAATAATATTGCCTTTATCTAATTTTGCGGTCATATAATGAATGCTTACTCCATTTGGCGTTCCATCAACAAAAGACCAAAAATTTGGGTCATATCCTCTATTAAATGGCAAAAGTGATGTATGTAAATTTACAGCAGCGTCTTCAAAATGCCTTAGTATTTGCTCTGGCAATATAAATTTATATCTATAGCTGACTATGAAATCAAATTTATTATTTATAACCATATCTTCATCTATTGGATTAGCTGTGCAAAATACGCTATTGCCATCGCTTTCTAAAAATTGGATCAGTTCGGACTCTACACCTAAATATAAAATTTTTGCCATTTTTATCTCTTTATTTCAAAATTCTAGGCAGCGTGATGCCTTCTTGGGCTTGGTATTTGCCGTTTTTATCAGCATAAGTCACCTCGCAAGGCTCATCACCCTCGATAAATAGCACCTGCGCGATGCCCTCGTTTGCATAAATTTTCGCAGGAAGTGGCGTCGTGTTTGAGATCTCTATCGTGATATGCCCCTTAAATCCCGGCTCAAAAGGCGTCACATTTACGATGATGCCGCACCTTGCGTATGTGCTCTTGCCAAGACAGATCGCTAGCACGTTATCAGGCATGTTAAAGTACTCGATCGTGCGCGCTAAAGCAAAAGAATTTGGCGGCACTATACAGACGTCGCCCTTAAAATCAACCACATTTTTCTCATCAAAATTCTTTGGATCAACGACGGTTCCGCCGATGTTTGTGAAAATTTTAAACTCATCGCCCACGCGGATATCGTAGCCATAGCTAGAAACGCCGTAGCTAACGACGCCGCGACCCACTTGCTCCTCGGCAAATGGCACGATCATCTTCTTTTCAACCGACATTTTCCTTATCCAAGAGTCTGATTTTAAACCCATTTTTGCTCCTTTTTTGGGGCGATTATAACGCTTTGCGTCTTTAAAGTAAATTTAATGGCATTTTGCAATAAATTTTGAGAAAATCAGTATAATTTTGAAAGAAAAATTTAATAAAGGACAAAAATGCAAGAGAGAAACGCTGAAATTTTCACTGGAGAACGCGCGATGTTTGGGGCAAAGGGGATAAATTTTATTAACTGCATCTTTGAAGATGGCGAGTCGCCGCTAAAACACAGCTCAAATTTAAAGCTAAATGAGTGCGTTTTTGCCTACAAATATCCACTTTGGTACGCAAGCGACATCACGCTAAATGGCGGATACTTGGAGCCTCTAGCAAGGGCTGGTATGTGGTACAGCACAAATTTAAGCTTCAAAGACGTGGTCATAAATGCGCCAAAAAGCTTTAGAAAAAGCTCGCAAATTTCACTTGAAAATGTAAATTTCTCAGACGCTGCCGAGACACTTTGGGGGTGCGAGGACGTGAAGATAAAAAACGTCTTTGCAAAAGGGGATTACTTTGGGACAAATAGCGAAAATTTGGAGGTTGATGGGCTAAGCTTAGACGGCAACTACTGCTTTGATGGCTGCAAAAACCTTCGCATCACAAACTCAAAGCTCATCTCAAAAGACGCCTTTTGGAACTGCGAAAACGTGGTCGCGCAAAACTGCCTCATCTCAGGCGAATACCTAGCCTGGAACGCTAAAAATGTGACGCTCATAGACTGCACGATAAAGAGCTTGCAAGCGCTTTGCTATGTGGAAAATTTGGTCGTGAAAGATTGCATTTTTATGGATACAAGCCTTGCTTTTGAGTATTCAAGCGTCGATGTGAGCACAAAAAGCAGCATAAAAAGTGTGAAAAATCCAAAAAGCGGCGTCATAAGAGCTGGCAAGATAGAGGAGATCATCATAGACGGCAGCTTGGTTGATGTAAGCAAGATAGAGATCATCACGGATGAAATTTAGACAAAATTTAAAGAAGTAACATGCAAAATGAAAAATTTAGAGCGAAATTTAGTATAAAAAACGATGCTAAATTTAAAAAGCTACTGCGCAAGGTCTCAAGCACCGTCTATAAAAAGAATAAATTTGTATTTTTGATGAGAGCGATCGAGCTGCCATTTGCTGCGCTATGCACAGTAGCTTTGGTTGTGCTTTTTGACATTTTTGAGAACAACTTAACAGTTTTTTTGGATATAACCGACGTCTCTTTTTTGGCAAAAAATTTAGCCATTGTTCTTTGTGTCGGCATAGTCTTGCTCTATATTTATGCGACTATAATTAAACCAGTTTTATTTACTAGAGCCATTTACTCTAAAATCGATGTTGAGCGCGAACAAGAGATCGTTATATATGATGATGAGGTCTTGTTTGTCACAGCGACAAGCACGGTTCATTTTTCGTTTAGTGCGTTTCTTGGTACTTGCGAAACTGATGATTTTGTAGCTTTGATCTTAAAAGAAGGCAGCTTCTTGCAGATCCCAAAAGAGTCGCTAAATGAAAAAGCGCAAGAAATTTTGGAATTTCTAAAAGAAAAGATAGATCAAAATTAGTGAAATACTTTTGGATATTTTGAATTAAAAACCATACAAATTTGCCATGCCAGCAAATTTGTTGGCTGAATTCAAACCAAATTCTCTAAAAATATAGATATTATTGCTTTAATGATGCCAAATATCAATCTTTTAGCGATAAATTTTAATATTAAAATAATTATTTGACGTCTAGAATGATATCTAAACACTATTTTACTAATAGCTGGCTTTAGCTCAGCACCAATAAACACATCTTTTGGAGTTGTGCCTGCATCCCAAATATTTTGAAGTAGTTGTGATAGCACGGTTTCAGTTAGTGCTGCTGGAGTACCTTTCCAATCGCCTGAGCTATCAAATGCTATGACGTTTCCACGCTTACCGCTTGCAAACGCAGCCGCACCTTTAGCCAAGAAGTAAAATAAGCCTGCCATTTCGCCAGCTGTTGCGTCAGTTCTAACGCTCGGTGCTTTAAACACACTCTTTTTAACGTCAGCGTCACGACCAAGACCAAAGATAGCATACTCCATATCTAGCTTATGCTCTTTTGCTCTTTTAGCAGTCTCACGCTCTAGCTCTTTACCGCCATACGTAGCCACTGCTTGCATACTTCTTGAAACACTAACGTTTGAAGTGAAAATTTGCACTGCGTTTGAAGTCTTTTGCACGCTTGATTTGATCTGATCGTCAAAGTCAGAAATTTCTAGCTGTGCGTTTTTCTTTGGGGCAGCTAAGCTGTCAGTTAGAGAGGAGTGCTCTATACCTTTAACACTTGAAGTGCCAATAAGTTTAAGTATAGGCGTCTCATCAGCACCTATTAAAATTATGTTTTCGTAGACTGAGGGCTTTAAGCCTTCTCTTTTTGTAGCTGAGGCTTGAAACCCAGTTGTAGTTATTGCCATTTCTTTGCTCCTTTTATGCAATTTAATGGCAATTTATCATTTGTCGCTGTGTCAAATCTACCCAATTTTGAGAAAATAAAAAATTTTTTACTTGATTTGAAAAAAAGAGCAAGCCCTAAAGATAGGGCTTTTAATTATTTTTGGAGTTTTTAGTAGATATATAGCTAGTTTTTGCACCTTGACTAATTTTATTTTTAGTTAGCCTATTAACTGCTTTAGCTTTTACTCCGTCGCTTATGTCTTTATTTAGTAGCACTTTCTTAACTAAGCCTGCTTTGTCGCTACTTGCGTCTATCGCATCAAGTAGTTTAAGCTTTGGGTTTTCAAACTTCATAGGCTCTTTTAAGTTTCTATCAGAATAAAAGGTTATAATGTCGTTAGAGCTGTAAAGGCTGCTATTTGGGATTATCCCACTTTTGGTGGCTTCATCGGTAGGCTTTAAGGTTGAAGTAATTGAGCGGTCGTCGCTCTCCCTTTTAGCCTGACCGATGACGGCTCTAAATCTTACTCCGTCTTTATCTTCCCACTCATAAATATGTCCGCCCCTTTTATCAATAAAAGGCTCTTTATTCTCTTTTAAATAAGCCCTTATATTTTCACCCAAACTTAAAAGTTCTTGTCTAGTTACATACCCCTCTTTATTTTCATCATTTAGATGCCTTATGCTTATATGTTTAGCCCCCTTGCTTTTGTCGCCTTTTGCATATTTAATAGCATCATCTATTGTGGTTAAATCCTTATAAACTGGCGTTGAGAATTTACCGTTATATGTGACATTATAAATGCCTCTTTTTTCTTTTAGCTCGGGTAGTTTTTTACTGAAATTTACTCCGTCTTCTCTACTTACAAATGTATCATTTGGATTTACATCAAAAGTCTCATGCGGATAAACTCTATCTTTTTTATTTAGGTTGAGCCTATTTTGTACGTTCCTTGCTTCTACCTCGCCATGTATCTTTTGATACGCTTCATACATATCTTTATCAGTGATCGCATTTTTCTCATCTTCTATAGCCCATTTTTTATTTCTTATCTTGTTGTTTGCTTCCCACCCCTTCTTAGAATAAGGCTCTCTTTCTTTTAATAATCTTTGTGCTTCTGGACTATCCTTTAGCCCTTTGTCAAAAAGCTCTATATATGCTTTTTGTAGCGGCTCTTCTTTCTTCCAAGCCTCGTTTGCTATTTTTTCAAGTTTAGCTAGCTCATTCTCATATTTTTTCTCGATTGTTCTTACAGCGGCATTCCATACTATGTCATATTCTCCACCCCTTGCAAAGCCTTCGATGTTTTGTATGGCGTGTTGCACCTCGTGCATAAGCGTAGATTTATCGCCTATGTTGTTTATGGCTATCTCTTTTTTATTAGGGTCATAATATCCTAGGTTTTCTCCTTTTTCGTCGATTATCTTTTTAATTTTTATATCCTTTAACTCAGGATATGCTTTAAATAGCTCTTTATGCTCTAGTAAGTCGCCTAATTTATCTGCGTTTTGATTTTTGATTTTAGCTGGGCTATCATCTATCTCAAACTTCCAAGCGCCATCTTTGTCTTTGTACCAACCAGTGCTTTGCCAAATCTTAACTTCATCTTCGCCTTTTTCTAGCATCGCTTTAGCTTTTGAGAGTTTATTGGCACTAGCATTAAGTGCCTTTTCTCCTGCAAAAGAATTTATACTATTGCTCTTTGCTGATCCATAAATTTTAGTTAATAATTTTGGATTATCTTTTGCCATTTGCGGCATCTTTTTACCAAGTCCAAGAATAGAATTGTAAAGCTCTGGGCTTATGCGTTTAACCGCTGAAGCACTAAATTTTGACCCAAACAATGCATATATAAAACCTTTTGCAAACTCTTCAGGGCTAACATTGCCATTTTCATCGGCACCATTTGCTGTGCCACCAAGTAAGCCACTTGCTATGTGTGGGCTTGCGTTTATTGTTTTAGTGTTTTTGTCTTTTTGTGGTATAATTCCACTATCGCGAGCTAAACGAGCATCTTGCTCCAACTTTAACGCCCCGGCTGGCTTAGTGTGTGAGTGTAGGGCGTTCTCACTAGCTCGCCCTTTCTCATCTAAAAGTGCTTTTGCACCATCCGCCGTTGGCTCTGTGGCTTTGCCAAGAGTGAGCTGTGTGGGAGTAGGCGACCCCACTAGATGAGATTTTTCATTTCTTCTTAAAAGTCTCTTGTTTTCCTTGTCTGCTTTACTTGAATAAGTCGCATGGTTTAGCTTTAAATACTCACTATCATAGTCTTTTTGTATGCCTATTTTGCCAAGCTTGCCATTATCTAAAATTTTGCCTATCAAAGCCGTATTTGGCTCATTATTGTTATAAAAAAACGTCGGATTTTCTTTGACTGCTTTTATTAGTCTAAAAACATCACTTGGCTTAGCAAAAAGTTCCTTGTGCTTTTCATAAAGCTTGGTTAAATCAGCCTTAATTTGTTTATTTGCATTTATTCCTCCAAGCTCTCTCACCCAGTCATCCACGCTAATTTTTACATTTAAATCACTTTTTGGCGCTGGGCTTTCTTTTGTGATAAAATTATCCCCTTTTGTCTCTCCAGTTTGAGCCTCCTCTCTTAACGCCTTTACCTCGTTTTTAAAAGCTTCTAGTAGTTTAGTTGAGTTCTCTGGTGCATCTTTTACCTCTATCTTTTCAAGATTATTAATAACACTTTTTAGATCACCTGCATTATTAATTGCACTTCTTATATGATTTTTTAAAGATGCATCATTGCCTAATACTGGGAGTAGTGATTTTAACCTTTCAATGGCTAAATTTCTCTTCATTGTCATAAGTGCTCCAGTTACTGAATGCCCTATGCCTTGTTGTAGCTCTTTAGCTTTTGGGTTGATAGCTGTTAATTTTTCAAGCAGCGATGACGTGTTATTTAATATAGGAGCTTTTTTGTTTAGCTCCCCCATTATCTCTACCACTCTTTTACTCTCAAACGGAGCATCTTTTAAAGTATTGCTTACTTTAGAAAAGTCAGTTATTCCATCTTTAGTAAATTTTTCTATTACGCCACGGATTAAGTTAGTTTCTAATGCTTCTTGTTCGCTACTGCTTAATCTAGCTGTAAGAGCTTTTAAATCTAAGCCATTTTCTGCGTTAAGAGCTTTTAAAAGTGAATTTGTTATATCGCCACTACTCTTTAGCTCGCCCATTACATCATGGTAAATTTTAGAGTTTTGAAGTTCTTTAAAAAGAGCATATTCGCTCCTTGCTTGTTTTAAAACATCTTTTGCTTTTTGACTAAAAGCTGGGTTATTAAAGGCTTGCTCGGCGACATTATTTATTGAGCTCTGTCTTTACTTTTCAAGTAAAGGATCATATTATCATTAAGCAAAATTAAGTCTAAAGATTTTAAAAACTGGCATAAAAACAAATTTAAAACATAATCAAGCCAATAATCTAAAAAGAAATATAAAAGAAACTTACCATATATAAATAACACTAATAAAAACCAGGATTAATAATATGAAATTAAAGCAGATAAAACAAAGCCCGCAACGACCTACTTTTCCAACATCCCAGTAAGGGAGAGTATCATCAGCCAGGACGAGCTTAGCTTCTTGGTTCGAGATGGAGCAAGGCGTTTCCTCGTCTGTATAGTCACGGGCAGTGTTAAATAAAAGATATACTAGATAAATCTCTTATTTAACACTACAAGATAAAGTTAAAAGTCATAAACAAAGTTTTGTAAAAACATATCTTATTAAGTTTTTATCCTTAACAAGGAAGTGATGCTTATTAAAAGATAAGCAGACGAGCTATTAGTACTGGTCAGCTAAAGGACTTTCATCCATTACACACCCAGCCTATCAAACACATAGTCTATATGAGCTCTTAAAAGAAGATTCATCTTGGAGTTGGCTTCCTGCTTAGATGCTTTCAGCAGTTATCACATCCCAACATAGCTACCGAGCGGTGCCCTTGGCAGGACAACTCGTACACCAGTGGTTGGTTCGACCCGGTCCTCTCGTACTAGGGTCAACTCTCCTCAATCTTCTTACGCCCACGGCAGATAGGGACCGAACTGTCTCACGACGTTCTGAACCCAGCTCGCGTACCGCTTTAAATGGCGAACAGCCATACCCTTGGGACCTGCTCCAGCCCCAGGATGCGATGAGCCGACATCGAGGTGCCAAACCTCCCCGTCGATGTGAGCTCTTGGGGGAGATCAGCCTGTTATCCCCGGGGTACCTTTTATCCTTTGAGCGATGGCCCTTCCACACAGAACCACCGGATCACTAAGACCGACTTTCGTCTCTGCTTGACGTGTATGTCTCGCAGTTAAGCTGGCTTATGCCTTTATACTCTACGAACGATTTCCAACCGTTCTGAGCCAACCTTTGTAAGCCTCCGTTACATTTTGGGAGGCGACCGCCCCAGTCAAACTACCCACCAGACATTGTCCTACTTGAGGATAACTCAAGCTAGTTAGCTATCAGAATAAAAAAGAGCGGTATCTCAACAATGGCTCACCATAAACTGGCGTCTATGGATCAAAGCCTCCCGCCTATCCTGCACATTTTTATCCCAATAGCAGTGTCAAGCTGTAGTAAAGGTCCACGGGGTCTTTCCGTCTTGCCGCGGGTAGGAGGAATTTTCACCTCCACTACAATTTCACTGGATCCCTCTTCGAGACAGCTCCCATCTCGTTACGCCATTCATGCAGGTCGATATTTAATCGACAAGGAATTTCGCTACCTTAGGACCGTTATAGTTACGGCCGCCGTTTACTCGGGCTTCGATCAAACGCTTCGCAGAGCTAACGTCATCAATTAACCTTCGAGCACCGGGCAGGCGTCACACCCTATACATCCTCTTACGAGTTAGCAGAGTGCTGTGTTTTTGGTAAACAGTCGGGAGGGACTCTTTGTTGTAACCTTCAATGCTTACGGAGTAAATCCTTCACAAAGTTAGGCACACCTTATACCGAAGATACGGTGCTATTTTGCAGAGTTCCTTGAAGAGAGTTCTTCCACGCGCCTTAGAATACTCATCCCACCCACCTGTGTCGGTTTACGGTACGGGCAACTATAACTAAACTTAGAAACTTTTCTTGGCTCGACAGTATCAAGAATATACGATCTATTCCGAAGAATTTCACGCACCCACTTGCCTCAGCTTAAAGGAATTCGGATTTGCCTGAATTCCAACCTACACACATGGACCAGCTATTCCATCCGCTGGCTCCTCTAACTCTAAGCGTCCTTCCATCGCACATTATAGTTGGCATTGGAATATTAACCAATTTTCCATCGCATACCCCTTTCGGACTTTGCTTAGGACCCGGCTAACCCTACGATGACGAGCATCGCGTAGGAAACCTTGGGTTTACGGCGTTGGGGATTCTCACCCCAATTATCGCTACTCATGCCTGCATGCTCACTTGTATTCGCTCCAGCACTCCTTACCGGTATACCTTCAACGCAAATACAACGCTCTCCTACCACTTAGTAAAACTAAGTCTAAAGCTTCGGTACTCATTTTAGCCCCGTTATATTTTCCGCGCAGAATCACTAGACCAGTGAGCTATTACGCTTTCTTTAAAGGATGGCTGCTTCTAAGCCAACCTCCTGGTTGTTTAAGTAACTCCACATCGTTTTCCACTTAAATGAGATTTAGGGACCTTAGCTGTTAGTCTGGGTTGTTCCCCTCTCGACGACGGATTTTATCACTCGCCGCCTGACTGCCATGATTATACACTAGGTATTCGGAGTTTGATAGGGTTTGGTACATTGGTGTATGCCCTAGCCCATTCAGTGCTCTACCCCCTAGTATTACTACATGACGCTATACCTAAATATATTTCGGAGAGAACCAGCTATCACGATGTTTGATTGGCCTTTCACCCCTATCCACAAGTCATCCCATAGCTTTTCAACGCTAGCGGGTTCGGTCCTCCACCGGCTCTTACACCGGTTTCAACCTGCTCATGGATAGATCACATCGTTTCGGGTCTGCAACGTCTGACTAAACGCCCTATTAAGACTCGCTTTCGCTACGGCTCCGGGTTTCCTTAACCTCGCCAGACATCACAACTCGCAGGCTCATTATGCAAAAGGCAGTCCATCACCCTGATAAATCATAGGGCTCTGAATGATTGTAAGCAAATGGTTTCAGGTTCTATTTCACTCTGATCACCTCAGTTCTTTTCACCTTTCCCTCACGGTACTTGTGCACTATCGGTCTAGTAGTAGTATTTAGGGTTGGATAGTGGTCTACCCAGCTTCAGACAGAATATCACGTGTTCCGCCCTACTCAGGATACTGCTAAGTAAAACAAAGCTTTCATATACGGGGGTATCACCCTCTGTGCCTAACCTTTCCAGGTTGTTCTATTAGCTAAGTTTAGTCTATAATGCAGTCCTACAACCCCACTAGTAAACTAGTGGTTTGCCCTCTTACGCGTTCGCTCGCCGCTACTAGCGTAATCTCTTTTGATTTCTTTTCCTGAGGGTACTAAGATGTTTCAATTCCCCTCGTTCGCTCCGTTATACGGTAACTAATATCTCTATTAGTTGGGTTGCCCCATTCAGAAATTCCCGGATCAAAGCCCCTTGACGGCTCCCCGAGACTTATCGCAGCCTGGCACGTCTTTCATCGCCTCTACTAGCCAAGGCATCCACCACTTGCTCTTTGTAGCTTACCTTTTCTATATTAGATTATTCTAATTCGCATCACTTCCTTGTTAAAGATAACTTTATGTTACTACATTTAAATTCTAACTCTCAAGACGGAAAGCATTGACTACTATTTAGATAAGTTTTAAATCCTAAATAGATTGTGATGTCAAACTTTTGCATTAAATGCAAAGAGAATAGAAATTTAAATCTTTAACAAGTCCTGTAAAATTGTTTTTAAAACTTGCTTGTGACTATTAACAATATTAATTAAAAGAACATTTAGACTTCGCAGACTAGCAAGCTAGTCTTTACGACCAAAGAGTTACACCCTTTGGAAACCCCTAAAGCACAAAGTTGCTTTCGGCAACTTCGTAATCAATAAAGATTAAGACGTTTAAAAGTCTAAAGTAAATGTTTTTAAAAACACTTAATATAGACTTTTAGTGTTAAACTATTTTATGGTGGAGAATAGCGGGATCGAACCGCTGACCTCCTGCGTGCAAAGCAGGCGCTCTCCCAGCTGAGCTAATTCCCCAATTAAATTCTCTGGTGGGCCTAACAAGACTTGAACTTGTGACCTCACCCTTATCAGGGGTGCACTCTAACCAGCTGAGCTATAGGCCCCTATAGGTCTATCAATCTTTCAAAACTAAACAAGGATGATTGAGAATATCTTTCTTATAGATATCTTGTGAGAGAATATCTATATGTACTCTAGAAAGGAGGTGATCCAACCGCAGGTTCTCCTACGGTTACCTTGTTACGACTTCACCCCAGTCGCTGATTCCACTGTGGACGGTAACTAATTTAGTATTCCGGCTTCGAGTGAAATCAACTCCCATGGTGTGACGGGCGGTGAGTACAAGACCCGGGAACGTATTCACCGTAGCATGGCTGATCTACGATTACTAGCGATTCCGGCTTCATGGAGTCGAGTTGCAGACTCCAATCCGAACTGGGACATATTTTATAGATTTGCTCCATCTCGCGATATTGCTTCTCATTGTATATGCCATTGTAGCACGTGTGTCGCCCCGGACATAAGGGCCATGATGACTTGACGTCGTCCACACCTTCCTCCTCCTTACGAAGGCAGTCTCATTAGAGTGCTCAGCCGAACTGTTAGCAACTAATGACGTGGGTTGCGCTCGTTGCGGGACTTAACCCAACATCTCACGACACGAGCTGACGACAGCCGTGCAGCACCTGTCTTAACATTTCTGCAAGCAGACACTCTTCTATCTCTAGATGATTTGTTAGATATCAAGTCCGGGTAAGGTTCTTCGCGTATCTTCGAATTAAACCACATGCTCCACCGCTTGTGCGGGTCCCCGTCTATTCCTTTGAGTTTTAATCTTGCGACCGTACTCCCCAGGCGGTATACTTAATCCGTTAGGTGCATTACTGCCAAGACTAGCTTAGCAACAACTAGTATACATCGTTTAGGGCGTGGACTACCAGGGTATCTAATCCTGTTTGCTCCCCACGCTTTCACGCATTAGCGTCAGTTGAGTTCCAGCAGATCGCCTTCGCAATGGGTATTCCTGGTGATCTCTACGGATTTTACCCCTACACCACCAATTCCATCTGCCTCTCCCTCACTCTAGATTATCAGTTTCCCAAGCAGTTCTATGGTTAAGCCATAGGATTTCACAAGAGACTTGATAATCCGCCTACGCGTCCTTTACGCCCAGTGATTCCGAGTAACGCTTGCACCCTCCGTATTACCGCGGCTGCTGGCACGGAGTTAGCCGGTGCTTATTCGTTAGGTACCGTCATTGTTCTTCCCTAACAAAAGGAGTTTACGCTCCGAAAAGTGTCATCCTCCACGCGGCGTTGCTGCTTCAGGGTTTCCCCCATTGAGCAATATTCCCTACTGCTGCCTCCCGTAGGAGTCTGGACCGTGTCTCAGTTCCAGTGTGACTGATCATCCTCTCAGACCAGTTATGCGTCATAGCCTTGGTGAGCCATTACCTCACCAACTAGCTGATACAATATAGCCTCATCCTACACCGAAAAACTTTCCCTATCTAACTTATGCTAGAGAGGAGTATAGAGTATTAGCAGTCGTTTCCAACTGTTGTCCTCTAGTGTAGGGCAGATTAGCTATACATTACTCACCCGTGCGCCACTAACTCATAAGAGCAAGCTCTTACTTGTCCGTTCGACTTGCATGTATTAGGCACGCCGCCAGCGTTCACTCTGAGCCAGGATCAAACTCTCCATATTAATTACCTATCTAATAGATAGGATTTTTATTATGAAGTTTTTAATCAAAAAAACTTTTAGTTTTTATATTAGTTTGTCTAATCTATTATTTAATCATAATAGACTGGCTCAATCGATCACTTGTTTAGATTTCAAAGATTGACTAATAGTTTAACAATTGTAAGTTAAAAGAACAACGATAAGAAAAAGGCTTTATTAACGTTGAAGTTAAAGGTGGTTTCTCGTTTCGTGAGCTGGAATTATATATGAGGGATGCTTAAAGATAGTTGAAATAATTGCAAAATATTTTACAAATTTAAATTTTATTTCTGATACATAAATTTGGAGAGCTTCCTTGCTCTCCGTTTGATTTAACGCCACCACTTTGATAGCAAATTTACATCTATGATTACATAGGTTGTGTTACTTCGTCCTTGATCTCCACAGCAACAGTTGTTCCGCTAGTACCATTTGTATATGCGGTATAGCCGTCAGTTGATGCACCCTTTTGCCAGCCAGTATCTTTAAATTCTACCTTGTCTCCAGTATCAGCTGTTATTTTTAGCGTATTATCACCATCTGTTAAGCTTATGACATCACTTAGTTTTACACTTAAAGTAGTATTTTGGCTCTTATTAGAGATATTAAGCTCTTCAAAGTTGTGTGCTTGGTTTGCAATACTATCTAAATTTATAGATGTTCCTGGATTAGTGATAGCTAGTTTGTCATAGCCAGCACCCCCGTTGATGTCATTGTTATTACCTTTGATCCAGCCAACTGTTATAGTATCATTACCATCACCTAAATTTATCTTAGAATTTATGACATAGCCTCCAGCTTCTATAACATCATCGCCACTTCCAGTTGTGACTTTCGAGTTATCTATGTTTGTGCCAACTTTTAGTTTATTATTTCCGTCACCTAGATATACACCATATTCTTCATTTGTTCCTGCGATCTTACCGCTAGCATTCCATATATAACCTCTTACTTCTACATTGTCATCGCCACTTCCAGTTGTGACTTTAGAGTTATCGATATTAGTTCCAACATCAAGCTTATTATTACCATCACCTAGATCTACTATTGACTTACCAGTTATATAACCATCTCCATTGGTAAATTTATTATTCGCCTCGTCAAAGCCGGTTTTAACTATATCATCACCACTACCCATTTGAACTTTAGAGCCAGATATATTTGAATAAACACTTAAATAATTGTCCCCATCACCTAGGTTAATCTCAGATCCATCAGTGACATAACGACTACCGTGGTTTGCGGTTCCGACTACTACCTTGTCATTGCCGCTACCACCTATAATGGTTCCAGTATCAACATCCGTGCCTATTCCTAGTTCATTGTTATAATAGCGAGCTCCATTGCTATTAACTACATGGCTAGCTACTTTACTATCTGAAGCTGTGTTGCCAACAGTATCGCTTATCTCGACACTTATTTTTTCATTAGGGCTAATAGTTCTTGTTAAATTTACCTTCCCATCAAATTTTCCATTAGCATCAGTGGCGGCTCTACCTATCTCATGGTCATTTGCATCTTTGATGATAAATTCTCTATTGTGTTCGTCTGAGCTAACTGAGATACGAACGGTTTTAGTTAGTTTGGCATCACCTTCACCTAGATTAATGGTACCTTTATTGCCCAGAATACCTCCTAAGTATCCTCCTATACTTATCTTATCATTTCCTTTACCAGCTAGTACTTCAGCGCCACCTGTAACATTACCACTAACATTAAGAATATCATTGTGGTCACTAAGAGGCATTTTCCCACCTGTTAAATTTCTTACTGGCAATGGCATAGTTCCTGCACCTGGCAAGCTACTACTATCTGCAACAAGATCAACACTTTCTAACTTGATACTTACATGAGTATCTATATCTATCGCATACTCACCACTTGTCTTGCTAGAGCCACCAATAGTTGCCTTAGCTGTAAATTTATGCTCGCCGTCATTTAGTGGAGTTTCAGGAGTGAAATTCCAGTTACCTTCTTTGTCAGCTGTAGTTTTACCTAGGTAGTGTGTGCCATCATAAATTTCGACTGTAGCAAATTTATCTGCTTTGCCTATTAACTTTGGAGTTTTATCGTCAGTCTTACCACCTTTTGATACATCTCCTGTCATGCTACCAAAATCATCATGTACGGTTGTGATAGCAACATCTTTAACATTTACGGTCTCACGGAAGACATAATTTGCAATGTCGCTTGCGCTATCGTTACCATTTAGATTAAGATGATCTGTGATGGTCGCATCAACACGAGTTGCATGAACAAAACCGGCTTCATCTCTACTATATAGAGTTATTTCAGATACATCTAGAGCACTATTATTTACTGATGGGATACCTGCACGTATGACATTGCCACTTGCATCAACCTCGTCAAATGTCACAGTACCATCAGCCGCTTTGTGGATAACAAATGTCTTCACAGCTGTTGGAGCTGGATTATCATCTGGATATTTTACTACGCCAGTATCTGCATAAATTTTGTTATAGTCAGTTATAACAACTGTTAGTTTATCGCCATCTGAGAAGATACTTGGTAGCTTGATACGTGCTGTTGTGTGGTGTATATCACCATCTAGTCCAGCATACTCCATTTTCATACCAATAGATCCAGGTCCTCCATTGCCTACTACGGCTGGATCAAATTCTTTGTTGCCTTCTACAAACATAACAGTTGGGGCTTGCATGCTTTCTCTACTTATATACCTAGAATTCATACCCACACTCGAATCATCTTTGCCTGTTATTTTTACTTCTATGCCACGTGAATGCGTGTGATCATAGTTGGCTGTTGGCATATCGTGGATATCTATACCAAATTTCTCGCCAGCGCCATTTGTAGATGTAAGACCAGCTTTTATAGGTGTCTTATCATCAGCAGAAGTGATCTGATCAACCGTCATAGAGCCATCAGCTGCTTTATGAACTAAGAAATATTTATAAGCAGTCGTATCTGTGCCACCTGTTGCAGCTAAAGATGCAGCACTAGGTCCAAAACCATATTTTACGGTTATAACATCACCATCTTGGATATTGTCAGGTAGTGATATACGAGCTGTAGTGTGGTTTATGTCACCATCAAGTGCAGCCGTGGCTCTATTATACCTCCTAGTAGTATCTATGTTGCCAGTTTTCATATCGCTTAAAACATTACCATTCTTATCAAGCTCTACAAATTCAACGTCAGCCATTTTGACATTTTCAAATTTAACACTTGAAGTAGCTTTAAGGGTTGTGCCTTCTAGCTCAGCTGTGATACTAGCTGCATTTCCACGAACTGTTTGATAGTGGTTATAGTCATAGCTAACCTTTATGCCATTATCGCCGTCAAATACATTGTTTCCTTTTGTATCTATAACGCTTGTAACATTGCCACTAGCATCTTTATGAACTGTGTAGTAGTCATTTATGCCAGTGCCTACGACATGGATCTTGCTGCCATCCTTTGCAAGGTTTGGTATGCTGATAGTTGCAGTAGCTTTTGCGCCATCCTCAGCATAGTTCTCGCCTCTTGTGATAGTGCCGTTGCCATCTGCATCATCATTAAATTTGATAGTAAATTTATCTGGAGCAGTAGTCTCGCCTGTGGCTGTGTTGCCAGCGCCATCAGTAGCCTTTGCGACCACTGGAGTGTTGTCTTTTGTCGCATTGTCGCTGATAGTGACCTTGCCACTATGTGGATCAAGCTTGAAAGCACCTGTTGGAGCTGTCGTCTTGCCAGGAGTGCTATCTACAACCCAGCCAGCGCTTGGGTTTTTGACCACGGTGATTGTTTGCGTGTTGCCGCCATTATCTGTGTATGAAATTTCAACCTTAGTTGCGTCATTGTCGTGAGGCACTACATCAACTGTACCGTCAGCCTTTGGAGTGAGATCTACTTGCGGCGGCACAATGTCTGATACTGGAGTAGTAACTGGTGTACCATTGCCTGCATCATCTTTTGGAGTAACTTTTACCTCAGTACCTGGTTTTAGTGGTTCATTATTTGGTGTAGGAACACTAAATGTACCATCAGAATTTACTGGAACTGTAACTGGGGTATGACCAGGAATTTCAACAATTACAGTGGTATTTGGATCTGGGTTTGGAACCTTACCAGTTACTACTGTTGAAGTGTTGTTAATTGGATCTAGAGTTACTGTTGGGATAGTAGTATCTACAAAACCAGCGTCACCACCAGCATTATCGGCTGCGCCGCTTACGCCGCCTATCCTCTCAGCACCTCTTGCGCTGTTTAGATCACCTATAGAGCGGAAATTTTCATTGATATTTGAGTAGTGACCACCCTCATCAAACGACGCCGCACCAAGGCTAACGCCATCTCCGCCACCAGCTGCGGCTGCGTTACCACCAGCGGCAGTCTCCTCTATTTTTGTTAGATCTTCGCCGTTTAACAACGCTTTTTGCAAGTCACTAACATCTGCTACAGTATTTGGTTTTTATCCTGCGGCTACATTTTCGTCAAGCTTTAACGACTCATCACCCAAGATGGTGACATCTTTGCCATTATCCATTGAAACTACGGCTTTAGAAGAAGCTGAAGAGGTCTTTACAACCTCCCCAAGATATAAAGCGTCGCCAACTTTTAAAACGCGGCTAACGCCATTTTGATCTACAGCTACCACTAAGCCTGAGATTTGTTTGATTACTCCTACTTGAGTTTGTATGTCTATCCTTATCGTAAAATAAATTTTACGTAATTTTAAGACATTTTAATCTTCTTTGTATATTGTACTTGGTACAGTTGTGACATTATTGTGCTGCGATAACCTCAATTTCTACAAGTGCATCTTTTGGTAAAGTCTTCACAGCCACCGTGCTTCTGGCTGGATATGGCTCTTTGAAAAATTTAGCGTATGTGACATTTACTTTAGCAAAATCTGCCATATCTGCTAAAAAGATCGTAGTCTTTACGACATTATCAAAACTAAGTCCAGCCTCAGCCAAAATGTTTTGTAAATTTGTAAGTGACTGCTCGGCCTGAGCCTCTACGCTACTACCTGCAAACTCGCCTGCTGGTGTGACGCCAAGCTGGCCCGAGATAAATAAAAATCCATTCGCGCTAATCGCCTGAGAATATGGTCCAATCGCTTGTGGAGCGTTTTTTGTTGAAATTTGTTTTTTCATATCTTCTCCTTTGAAATTTGGCAAAATCCTACTATAAATTTCTAAATTTTTAGGCACCAAAGGCTATAATGAGCAAAATTTCAAAAGGACAAAGATGCAAATAACCCTTGCACCAAACGAATTTTTAGATGACTACGTACTTGGCGCTCAGCTTGCCAAAAACGCTGGCATCTCATCAAACGCCTACCTCTTTTGGAAAAATGCGATCAGCGCTAAATTTGAAAACTCGCGCATCGTTTTTATTAGAAAAAAGAGCGTCCCAGAGAAATTTGCAAGCGCTTTGCAAGCTTGCACGCCCTTAAATGGTCTTGTGCCAACTGGCGTTTTTTGCTCATTTACCTCACTCGCCCCATCCCACCTCGTGGCGAAAAATGGCTCGAAAATTTATGAGCTTTTTGAATTTCATGAAATTTGCGGTATCAAATTTTTAAATTTAAAGAAATTTTATGATGATTTTAAGCTTAGCTACTCGTATAGAATTTATATAGAAAAGTGCAAATTTTTCTCGCCAGCGCCCTTTGAAAAGCGCATAAAACTGACTGAGACTATGTGTCTTGGCTACTACTAGCCACCTCGTAAACGATTAGCGCCTCAGTTTTGTAGCCCCCTATCCTATCTTTATATAGCAAAATTTCGTCGTTTTCTCTTTTGGCGTAAATTTTAATGTGAGCGGAGTTTGTGCTCTCGTCGTAGTCCTCGTATATAAATTTAAACTCCTCACTACCTGGCGTGATAAACTGCAGTGCCTGAAATGAAACAGCAAGCACTATCTCCTCGCTAATGCCACTTGTTCTAAATTTATCAGCCAGCTTCACTACAAAAAACCCCACATCGCTAAAATACTCCTCGCAGCTCTCATACTCGCTTTCAAAAACTACTATCTCATTTATCGACCACTCATTTTGCGTCTTGTTTTGCTCAAATTTCTGCCTTTTTCTTATGGCAGCTTTTAAAAATATCCCTTGTGGTTTTGAGATAAAGCCCTCATTTAAAATTTGCTTTAGCTTTAAATTTACTAGCTCGCTTTTGGTTTTGGTAAAAAATTTAAGTAGTGGCTTTGCTTGATCATTGTAAAAGGTTTTCATTTTAGAAGAAATTCCGCTAGCCCCAAAGCTAGCGGATCAAATTTAGATTTTTTTGTAAGGTGCTTGGCCGACTTCGTAGAAGTTATTGCCCTCGCAGTCGATAGCGACTATCGCTGGGAAGTCCTCTACTGTGAGCCTTGCAACTGCCTCTGGTCCTAGCTCTGGGTAAGCTAGCACTTCATATTTTTTGATACTTTGGCTAATGACCGCTCCGATACCGCCGATAGCGACCATATAAACACAGCATGATTTTTTCATCGCATCGACTACTGCATCATTGCGATATCCCTTGCCGATCATGCCATTTATGCCAACTTCGTTTATCATAGTTGGTGTGTATTTGTCCATTCTGCCGCTTGTTGTTGGGCCTGCTGCACCGATAGCTTGGTTTGGTTTAGCTGGTGTTGGTCCGACGTAGTAGATAGTCTCGCCTTTTAGCTCAACTGGTAGCTTCTCGCCACGCGCTAGAGCCTCTGTTAGTGCCTTGTGAGCGGCGTCACGAGCAGCGATGATAGTGCCTGAGATTAGGACATTGTCGCCTGCTTTTAGGCTTTTTACCACCTCTTTATCAAATGGTGCTGTTATTCTTTTTACTTCTGACATGTTATCTCCTTAAAGCTCGGCGTCTGCGTGGCGTGCAGCGTGGCAGTTGATATTTATGGCTACTGGTAGGCCTGCGATGTGAGTTGGATACCACTCGACATTTACTTTTATGGCAGTTGTATCGCCACCAAGCCCTTGAGGTCCGACGCCTGTTTTGCTAGCAAGCTCAAGAAGCTCATCTTCAAGTTTTGCATATCTTGCATCGGCATTTTTGCTATCTACTGGACGAACTGCGGCTTGCTTGGCTAGAAGCGCTGCTTTATCCATAGTGCCGCCTATGCCAACGCCTATTGTCATTGGAGGGCAAGCGTTTGGTCCAGCGTATTTTACAGCCTCTAAAAATACCTTTTTAACGCCCTCTATGCCATCAGCTGGCACAAGCATTTTTAGTATTGATTTGTTCTCACTGCCAAAGCCCTTTGGAGCGACTTTTATCTTTAGTTTATCGCCTGGGACGATCCTAGTGTGGATGACTGCTGGAGTGTTATTTGTAGTGTTTTTTCTCTCAAAAAGTGGCTCAGCAACGACTGATTTTCTAAGATAGCCCTCAGTGTAGCCTTTTGCAACGCCTTCATTGATCGCATCTTCGATATATCCACCCTCTATATGCACGTCCTGACCGATCTCGACAAAGACAACCGTCATGCCTGTATCTTGGCAAATAGGCGCAACGCCCTCTTCTGCTAGCTTGGCATTTTGCAAAATTTTGCCCAAGATATCTTTACCTAGAGATGAGCTCTCAGTGGTTTTTGCTTTTGTAAAAGCAGCCTTTAGATCTGGCGTAACGACGTAACAGGCTTGTTTGCAAAGCTTTGCAACAGTCTCTTTTATATCTTTTACGTTTACCGTTCTCATTTATCCTCCTCGTAAAAAACAATTTTTAATTATATAAATTATATGTAAAATTTAAGATTAAATTATAATATTAAATTTAATCACCAAACCTCGGTGTTTAAATACTCTTAAGCAACTTTGGATAAACTACAACAAACTTAAATTTCAAAGGAAAAGTTATGAATTCGTTAGTCATCGTGATACTTGTTGTTGCAGTCATTTTTGTCTTTTTCATCAGCCTTTACAACTCGCTTGTTGCAAAGCAAAACCAGGTAAAAAGCGTGGAGGCTGGCATCGATGCACAGCTAAAAAGAAGATATGACCTCATACCAAATTTAGTAGCTACTGCAAAAGAGTACATGGTGCATGAAAAAGGTCTACTAGAAAACATCACTGCCCTTAGAGAGAGTGCTAGAAGCGCCTCTACAAATGAGGAGAAATTTGAGCTAAATAACAAAATTTCAGGCTTGCTAAATGGCCTTAGAGTGAGCGTAGAAAACTACCCAGACCTAAAAGCAAATCAAAATTTACTTCACATCCAAAGCACACTAAATGAGATTGAAGAGCAAATTTCAGCTGCCAGACGTGCTTACAACTCAGCCATTGAAATTTACAACAACGCCATACAGATGTTTCCCTCAAACATCGTAGCTTCAATGTTTGGCTTTCACAAAGATGTATTTTTTGATATCCCTGAAAATGAAGCAGTTGCTCCAAACGTCGGTGATCTTTTTAAAAAATAAGGCATAAAAAATGCAAGCAGACGAACTAAAGGGCATCGATCTAAGCGACCTTGACGAGCTTGAAAAAGAGCGCCTTGCCATGGGGAAAAAAGCCTTTAAAATGATCGTTTATGGCTTCCTTGGCGCCATAGTTACAGGTGGCATTTTAGCCTCATTGCACCTTGGAAATTTATTTTTCTTTTTGCTAATAGGAGGAGTTTTTTATCTTGGCAAGACAATAAGTGAGTTAAAAAAAGAGCTTACATTAAATTTTAAAGAAAAAGTAGTTGGCGTAATCGTAAAAAGCTATGGTCTAAATTTCAATGCCTATAGTGGGTTAAAATTGGATGATTTTTTTAAAATTTATGACGTTTATGTAAATAGACACAATGCAGAAGATATGATCTACGGACAGATCGATAACACACAGTTTAAGCTTTGCGATTTTTATGCAGCAGAGGAGACAAGATCCAGCAAAGGAGGCACCTATACGACGGTAAAATTTCAAGGTATTTTGCTAAAGGCTGAGTTTAAAAAAGAGTTAAACGCCACGATCTACGTCTGCGATAAAAAGCGAACATCTGATCTAAGAAGCGAGGGCGAACAAGCGACGATGGATAACCCTAAATTTAATGAGCTTTTTAAGACCTACACGACTGATCAGATCGCTGCAAGATATGCTCTGACGCCAAAGCTGATGGAAAATTTAACCACTCTAAGAACTAAATTTAATGCCCCACTCTCGGCAGCGTTTTTAAAAAATGAAATTTTCATCGCGATCGATCTTAGAAAGGATAGCTTTGAGCCTGATCTTCAAATGCCACTAAATAGCAATGAGAGTGTGCAAAACTACATCTCAAGTATCAGCGACTTTTTGCAGATCATGCGCGATCTGGAGCTAAATAAAAACATCTGGAAGAGCTAAATTTATAAAATGCCAGATAAGACAAAGCTCAAAGAAGGCGACATATTTTACGTCTATAATGACTACTACAAGAGATATTTCTTTGGCAAAATCTTAGTTGATATTAAAAACCGCCTTGTAAAGCGAGCGAATGAGGGTCTTCTTTGGCCGCTTGATTTTTTTAGTGACTGCTACTTGGTTGCTGTTTATAAAGATATAGCAGATACGCCGGTGCTAAAAAGCCGTGAATTTATAATCCCGGGTAGCTTCATCTACAAAAGCAGTTTCAACCGCAAAAATGAAGACGACATAAAGTGGGTCTATTATGATCACGAAGATATCAACTACAAAGAGCTAGAATTTCCAGAGTATCTCATCAGTAGCAATGATAAAATTTGCCTAGAAAGAGGAGAGCTTAGCATACCAACTGGCTTAACTCGCACGCAATATGAGAATGAATTTAACATTACTGGCAGCAAAACTGGTGGCATAAACTACTCAAATGCCCTGCTTTTACAAGGTTTGCCAGCGTATAAAGAGAGGATAGACTATAGCGATCTTCGCCTTTTACCAGAGCTTCGTAAAAAGCTCTATGAGATGATAGGAGAGGATCCAGACATGCCCTACTATGAGCTAGCATTAAAGCACGGCAAAGATCTAGCACGCTTTTATAAATGATAAATTTACACATAAAAATAGATAAGCAAATTTGGCTATAAAAGAGCTATTAAGAGGCGTTTTAAAATTTAACAAAAGAAATTTGGCTCTCTTGTTGCAGCCTAGATGAGCGCGATAGAGAAATTTATGATGAAATTTCGTGACATCGCATCTCCCAGTCAAGGCTAATTAACTTTAGTAAATTTAAATATCACAAACAAGATTACTCGGCTACTTTTGCAAGCAGATAATAAATTTAAAACTAGCAAGCCATTTTTAAAAATTTATAACCAAATTTACGAAAAAAGCGGTGGTTACGTTTTAGAGAGCTATTTAAAAAGGTGGTGTAGCTTTAAAATTTGTGGTTTTGTGAGGTTAAATTCAGTGGCTTAGAGCCTTAAAAAAGCGCAATCTCACTTAAATTTGCCCTTTTGTTTTATGATTTTGCGAGGTTAAATTTAATGGCCAAAAGCCATTAAATTTATAAACTAAGCCTGAGCAGGCTCCTCTTCTTCTTTTATCTTTTTTCTAACTTTTACGCGCGAGATACTAGCTCCATCCATCTTTCTCACCTCGTAGTAGCAGTTTTCATCCTCGATCTTATCCCCAACTACTGGCAAACGACCGATAAGGTTAAAGACATATCCGCCGATCGTGACTTGATCGGTCTCTTCATCAAAGCTTATGCCAAGAAGCTCCTCAACGCTCTCTAGATCGTATCTGCCTTGGAATTCATAGATGTTCTCATTTATCTTTTTGTAGTGTTGATCGACCTCGTCGTGCTCGTCGTTAAAGTCGCCAAGCACCTCCTCCATGATATCCTCCATCGTAAGAAGTCCAGCTGTGCCGCCGTACTCATCAACGACAAGTGCTGCTGAAATTTGCTCTTTATTCATCATCACAAGCACCTTTGATATAGAAAGGCTCTCAGGCACGATGACAAATTTACGCACGATCGCATCAAAGCTCTTCTCTTTATCCTCGCTAAAGTGTAGCTGCAAGATATCTCTAATGTGTATCATGCCCAAAATGATATCTTTTGAGCCATCTATATAAGGATAGCGAGTATATTTTGACTCAAAAACGACTTGTAAATTCTCTTCAAAGCTCTTTTGCTTATTTATACAAATCATGTCGCGTCTTGGCGTCATAACCTCTTTTGCGACCGTATCACTAAAATCAACTGCGTTTTTGATAAGCTCAGTCTCAAAACTATCAAGCACACCGCCCTTTAAGCTCTCGCCAACGATGATCTTGATCTCCTCTTCAGAGTGCGCTAGCTCATTCTCTTTTGCTGGCTGGATGCCTAAAATTTTAAGTCCAGATGTAGCTAGGATGTCAAAAAGCTTTATGATAGGCGAAAACAGTATCCAGAAAAAGTGAAGCGGACGAGCGATTTTAAGCACTGCTGATTCTGATTTGGCTATGGCGACTGACTTTGGCACAAGCTCGCCCATAACGACGTGAAGTAGTGTGATAAGCGTAAATGCGATCGCAAAGCCGACTGTATGAACTAAGATATCGCTAAGATTAAAAACATTTTTAAGTGGGGCCTCTATGAGCCTTGCGACTGCTGGCTCACCGATCCAACCAAGGGCAAGTGAGCTTAGCGTGATGCCAAGCTGAGTGGCGCTAAGATAGGTATCAAGCTTGTTTGACATCTCAAAGGCAAGCTGGGCGTTTGGCTTTTTCTCTTTGATAAGCTCTTCAAGTCTAGACTTGCGAACCTTGACAAGGGAAAATTCCGACAAAACAAAAAATGCGTTTAGTAAAATGAATATAATGGCAAGTATTACCATTAAAAGCGAGTTATCGCTACTGGGGTACAATTATGATCCTTAAGAGTTAAAAATTTTGGCTGATTATAGCGAATTTATATTTAGCGGTCAAATTAGTCGCGCCCAAAAGTAACAACATTTCTTAAATTTAAGTTTTATAAAAAGTTCTTAAATCATATTTTGGTAACATTATTTTCATCACTAAATTTATGGATTTTACAATGAGCAAAAAGAATTTTTCATCACGCTGGGCTTTTATACTAGCCTCAGTTGGTTCAGCCGTTGGTATGGCAAATGTTTGGGGCTTTCCTTACAAGCTTGGTACAAATGGTGGTGGAGCGTTTTTACTCATCTACATCTTTTTCGTAGCGCTTTTTTCTTACGTTGGTTTAAGCGCTGAGTATGCGATCGGCAGACGCGCAAAGACTGGCACACTAGGATCATATAAATTTGCTTGGCAGAGTAGAAATTTAGGCGTCATCGGCAGTATCGTCGGCTGGCTCCCACTTGCTGGCTCGCTTTGCATAGCCATCGGCTACGCTGTCATCATCGCTTACGTGCTAAAAGCCCTTACACAGGCACTTACTGGCTCATTTATGAGCGTTGATACAAATGTTTGGTTTAACTCATTTGCACTTCATGAGTACTCGGTCCTGCCATATCACTTTATAGTCATCGTTGGCACGCTTCTTACGCTATTTTTTGGAGCAAAAAGCATCGAAAAGACTAATAAAATCATGATGCCACTATTTTTCGTGTTATTTGCCATTTTGGCTATAAATGTCGCGATGCTTCCAAACGCATTTGAGGGGTATAAATTTCTATTTATCCCTGATTTTAGCAAGCTTGAAGATCCGATGGTGTGGGTCACAGCGATGGGTCAAGCCTTTTTCTCGCTCTCTATCACGGGATCAGGCATGATAGTTTATGGAGCATATCTTTCAAAGAACGAAGACGTCGTTGCAAGTGCAAAAACTACGGCATTTTTTGACACGCTTGCAGCCCTTGTGGCAGCGCTTGTCATGATCCCAGCGGTCTTTGCCTACGCTATGGATCCAGCTGAGGGGCCAAAGCTACTTTTCGTAACGCTTCCTAAAATTTTGCAAAATATGATCGGCGGTCAAATTTTTGCGATCATACTATTTACCGCAGTCATCTTTGGCGGTATCACTTCGCTTCAAAATATGTTTGAGGTGGTCGCTGAGTCACTCATGCATAAATTCCCACGCCTTAGTAGATTTTGGGTGCTTGTGCTACTTTGCGTGGTTTGCTTTGGCTTTGGAGCGTTTATGGAGCCTATTAGCAGTTGGGGACCTTGGATGGATTTTGTCTCTATCTACATCATCCCGATCGGCGCAGTCATAGGCGCAATATCTTGGTTTTGGATCATCAAAAAAGATGAAATTTTAGACGAGGTAAATTCAGGAGCAAATAAAACTTACGGCTCATTTTGGTACTTTGTGGGTAAATTTATCTATGTACCAATAGCCTTTTTACTCTGCATCATCGCCATTAGCAAGGGAATTTCTTTTTAACTTAGCCCATCAAAAGACGAGCTAAGTCTAAATTTGAAGTTATTTTAGCTTTTTAGAGCCGATGTAAGTAGCAAAGACCTCTTGTGAGCCATCTTTTTTAAAGAGTATGACGTCGTATTGCTCGGCTTTGCCGCCTTGCTCCATACCCTGACTCTCCATCGGCATGCCAGGCACTGCGATACCAACGGCATCTTTTGGTTTAAGCTCCAGCAGGCGCTTGACCTCATCAGCTGGCACGTGACCCTCGATGACGTAGCCATCAACGATAGCTGTGTGGCAGCTTGAAAGCTCTAGTGGCACGTGAAATTCTTTTTTGACCTTGACCAAGTCATCTACTTTTATGGTCTCTTCGCTAAAGCCAGCCTTTTGCATAGCACTCGCCCAGTTGCCACAACAACCGCAAGTTGGGCTTTTATAGACCTTCATATCGGCCGCAAGTGCTAAGGTCGCACAAAGGCTAAGAGCTAAAAATGCAAATTTCTTCATCATTTTCCTTTACGTTAAAATTTGCAAAATGATATAGCTTGGGTTTAAATTTTATATAAATGCTTAAAGCTTGCCTGCTATAATTGCCAAAATTTACAAAAGGCATTTTATGTTTTCATCATTTTTCAAAGACAAAAAATGGGCGCTTTGGGCTTACGGCGGAGCGATATTTATCATCTTGCTGCTTGTCTATCAAACGCACCTAAACGTCCGCATTAACGAGTGGTATAAAAATTTCTACGACATCATGCAAAACTCAAAAGATCACAATGTAGATGAGTTTTGGCAAGGGATATTAAATTTCTTAAAGATCGCCATGCCTTATGTCGTGACCTATACGGTGATATCGTTCTTTGCGAGCCACTGGGTCTTTCGCTGGAGGGAGGCGATGACCTTTAAATACCTCAAATTTTGGCGAAACTGCCAAAACGACATCGAGGGCAGCTCGCAGCGTATCCAAGAGGACGTTTATCGCTTTGCTAAGATCATGGAGAGCCTTGGCGTGCAGGTTTTAAAGGCATTTATGACGCTGATTGCCTTTATACCAGTGCTTTGGGAGCTAAGCAAAAGCGTGAGCCTACCTTTCATCAAGGACATCGAGGGCTCGCTAGTTTATATCGCACTACTAATTAGCGTCGGAGGCCTCATCGTATCGTGGTTTGTGGGCATAAAGCTACCACATCTTGAGTATAACAACCAAAAAGCGGAGGCAGCCTTTAGGAAAGAGCTAGTTTATGGCGAGGATGATAAGCTCAAATTTTGCCAGCCAAACGTTATGCTAGAGCTTTTTACAGGGGTGAAGCTAAACTACTACAAGCTCTTTTTGCACTACGGCTACTTTAATCTCTGGCTCGTCTCGTTTTCGCAAATTCTTGTCATCGTGCCTTACATCATCATGGGCAATGGCCTATTTAGCGGCGTCATCACGCTTGGCGTCCTCGTGCAAGCTAGCAATGCTTTCTCGCAGGTCAGAGAGAGCTTTAGCGTCTTTATCGATAACTGGACTACGATAACGGAGTTACGATCGGTCAATAAGCGTTTGAGAGAATTTGAGAGAAATATAGACTATAAAGCGTAGGGGTTAAATTTAGGATATAGCGTCTAATTTTTGAATTTATGCGGACATAAATCAAGCAGCACACAACATGCGCTTTATCGTCAGGCAAGTGTCAGGCAAATTTTAAAATTTACAAGCGAGCATATCACGGCTCTAAATTTAGTGGCGAGTGGCTACTAGACCTAAATTTAGTAGTCTGCTAAGGCGAGTGAGTAAGATTTTAAAATTTGCTTTGTGATATAAATTTACCAAAAAGGGAGACAAGGGGACTCAGGCTTTGCTTCGCAGGCTCGCAACTGCAGGGCAGACACGAAGTCCGTCCCCTTATCCCCCTTTTTAAATCCCCCGTATGCTTGCAGTTACGAGACGAAGTCGAAGTAAAAACCCCCTCGCACGTTCAAAGGGCATGCAAATGTGATAGCGCACTGCATGCGGTCTAAAATTCTGGTAAATTTTAAAATTTACGAGCACGTATATCAAGGCAAGCAAATGGAATTTAAAATTTGTAAAAAACCAAAACCAGCCCTAAATTTAAATTTCATCCCTCGTTTAACAATGCATATCCAACACAAGCTATAATACGCCAAATTTTAATCCAAAAAGGATAAAAATGAAAAAAATTTTACTTACGTTATTAACAGCTAGCATGCTTATCACAGGCTGCACGAGCGTCACAAAGTCAGGCGTCGTGGGTGCAGATCGCAAGCAGTTCATGCTAGTATCCTCTGAAGCGATGGAACAAAGTTCAGCTCAAGCTTACGTCAAGACGCTCACAGCTGCTAGAAGCAAGGGCGAGCTAAACGTCGATCCGATCCTCACAAAAAGGGTTCAAGATATCGCAAAAAGGCTGATCGCGCAAACTGGCGTTTTCAGAGAGGACGCACTAAAATGGAAGTGGCAAGTAAATGTCATAAACGAAGATACGCTAAATGCTTGGTGCATGCCAGGTGGCAGGATCGTCGTTTATAGCGGTATTATTAAAAAGCTAAATTTAACAGATGCACAGCTAGCAGCGGTCATGGGTCACGAGATCGCTCATGCGCTTAGAGAGCACAGTAGGGAGCAAGCGAGCACCGACCAGCTCAAAAACATCGGCATCTTTGCAGTCGCAACAGCCACAGGACTTGGCGACCTTGGCGCAAGCGCTCTAAATTTAGCCAGCCAATACACCATCTCATTGCCATTTTCTCGCTCACACGAGACCGAGGCTGATCACATCGGCACTGAGCTAATGGCAAGAGCTGGGTACGATCCAAAAGAGGCGGTCGAAGTTTGGGTTAAGATGAGCAAGATGAGTGGTGGCAAAGTGCCTGAAATTTTAAGCACTCACCCATCAAACGAGAGCAGGATCAAGGATCTAAAAGAGATCGCAGCAAAGCTTGAGCCGATCTATCAAGCAGCCAAAAAAGGTTAGGTTTGATCGAGCGAGCAAATTTAAGCGACCTTGAAGCGATCACGAAAATTTATAATGACTACATCTTAGAAAGAAGTGCGACTGCTGATATGCAGCCAGTTAGTACAAAGGAGCTAGAGCCTTGGTTTAACGCCCACGGCGGCTCGCGCCCTATCTTTATCTACAAAGAAAATGATGAAATTTTAGGCTACTGCTCGCTAAGTGACTTTAACCCCAAGATCGCTTACGATATAAGCGTAGAGATAAGCATCTATGTCGCTAAAAAAGCCCTTAAAAAGGGTATCGGCAAGCAGCTTTTAGCCCACAGCCTAAATGAAGCTAGAGGGCTAAATTTAAAAAACGTCATCGCACTAATCTTTAGCAAAAACAAAGCAAGCCTTGGGCTATTTTTGAAATTTGGCTTTGAAAAATGGGGCGAACTGCCTGGCGTTTGCCTGATGGATGGCGAGTATAAAGATGTCGTTATCTTGGGGCTAAAGCTCTAAAAGCCAAGCATTAAGCAAATGAAGATATAATCACCTTCTTCTTGGGTAGATGTCCGAGCGGTTTAAGGAGCACGCCTGGAACGCGTGTGTGGGGCAACTCACCGAGAGTTCAAATCTCTCTCTGCCCGCCATTTTAAGCTTATCTGCTAAATTTACCTAGCAACATCAAGGATATATATGAAAATTTTACTTTTAGGCGCCAGTGGGAGCCTTGGTAGCTACGTTATAGACGAGCTTTTAAGTGTTGAGGGTGTAATTTTACGCCTTTATGCTAGAGATATTAAAAAACTAGAAAATTTTAGAAGCGACAAAACCACGCTAATGCAAGGCGATGTCCTAGATAAAGCTAGACTAAAAGAAGCTTTAAACGGCGTAGATAGCGTCTATGCTGGGCTTGCTGGCTCGCTTGAAGCTATGGCTAGCTCACTAGTTGGCGCCATGAAAAAGGCTGATGTAAAGAGGCTAGTTTGGATAACATCTTATGGCATTTATGAGGGCGAAGTGCCTAGTGGCAGGCGTGCCCCAAGCTCTTACATAAACTCAGCCAAGATCATAGAAAACTCTGACCTTGACTACACGCTGATACGTCCGCAGTGGTTTAGTGGCGCTAACGAGATAGACTATGAGGTCACGAGCTGGAGCAAAGGCGAGAAATTTAAAAATGAAAATGCTCAAATTTCAAGAAGATCTATCGCAAATTTAGTTAAAAGATGCCTGCTAGATGGCTTTGGCATAAAAGATAGTCTTGGCATCAATAAAAAAGAAATTTAAAGGATCAAAATGATCGAATACTTACTGCTGTTTTTTGCACTACTAGCTATCATCATCGCTTTGGTGATGATCTCAAACCGCCTAAAGGTCGCCTATCCTGTGCTATTAGTCCTTGGCGGGCTTGCCATTAGCTTTGTGCCAAATTTACCAAGTATAAAGATCGATCCTGAGCTTATTTTCATCATATTTTTACCGCCACTTCTTTACGAGGCCGCGTGGGCAAACTCGCTAAAAGAGCTCTTTAAATGGCGCCGCATGATCGGCAGTTTCGCCTTTATCGTGGTTTTTATAAGCGCAGCAGCGGTTGCAGTGATAGCAAATTTAGTGATCCCTGGCTTCTCGCTCGCCCTTGGCTTCATGCTAGGAGCCATCGTCTCGCCACCAGATGCGGTGAGCACGGCAGCTATCCTTAAATTTGTCAAAGCCCCACGCAGGATTAGCGCTATTTTGGAGGGCGAGAGCCTTTTAAATGATGCCTCCTCGCTCATCATCTTTCGCTTTGCCGCAGTTGCAGTGACAACTGGGCAGTTTATCTGGTATGAGGCGGCTGCTAGCTTTGTTTGGATGGTGGTTGGCGGCGTTTTGGCGGGTCTTGTAGTGGCACTTGCGGCTTATTTTTTACATAAAATTTTGCCAACTGATGAAAACAGCGACACGATAATGACTATCACGACGCCTTATATCATGTATATCTTGGCTGAGGAGCTTGGTGCTAGTGGCGTTTTGGCAGTGGTTTGTGGCGGACTTTATCTCTCGACTAAGAAAAATGAAATTTTCACCGCTTCAACAAGGATCCACGCAGTGCCCGTTTGGAACAACTTTATCTTTTTGCTAAACGGCCTTGCCTTTACCATGATCGGTCTTGATCTGCCTGAAATCTTAGCAGGGCTAAAGCGTAGTGGCGTCTCGCTCTTTGAGGCGGTCTCTTACGGCGTTTTGGTCACTGCCGTGCTCATCGTTATCCGCCTCATGGCATCTTATGGCGCTGTTTATATCACGATGTTTATGAAGCGTTTTATCAGCGTGGCGGACGAGCGCAACCCAGGCAAAGCGACGCCATTTATCGTCGGCTGGGCTGGCATGAGGGGCGTAGTTTCGCTGGCTGCGGCACTTTCTATCCCTGCCATGGCTGGGGGCGAGCCATTTCCGCACAGAGACCTCATCTTGTTTATAACATTTGTCGTGATCTTGCTAACGCTCGTAGTTCAGGGGCTAAGCTTGCCACTGCTCATTAAAGGCGCGAAATTTCCAGACTTTAACGACCACATGCCAAATGAGCTTGCAAGGATCAAGATCAGAAAAGCACTTGCGCAGGCTTCGCTTAAATTTAAAAAAGAGAAATTTACGGGCGAGGAGCATTTCTTATTTCAAAAGCTTGAAGAGGTTTGGAATTTCGAGCTTGAGAGCGAAAATTTTGAGATCAGTGACGAGAGCAGACAGAGATATTTTGAAATTTTAGAGGAGCAAAGAAAGGCACTTTGTGAGCTAAACAAAGACCCAAAGATCGACGAAGAGGTCATTAGGACGTTTTTATACCACATCGACCTTGAGGAGCAGAGGTGGCGTGCGCATAACGAGCACTAAAATTTTCTCCCAACATTGCAGCTTACCGCGCCGCAAAATCTCTTGCCAAATTTAGCCTCGACGATGAGCACAAGCACAAAAAATATCTTTTCATCATTTAGCCGTGCGATCTGGCGCAAAGTCTGGCTGGCGTTATTAAATTTAACATCATTTTCGCGCAAGCTCTTGCAAAACTGGGCCTCATCAAAGCCAAGCATGCGTGAAATTTCACTGATAGTGTAAGGCTCAAGCGAAGCGATGATGCGGTCCATGTTGCATATAGTTGGATTTTTGCGGTGTGTGGTGACGTCGATTATCTCATTTACGAGCTTTACCAGCTTTTTTCTGCGGTTAAAAAGGTGCAAGATCACAGCACAAACGATCAAAGCTCCCGCAAATTTGTGCGCGCTCATCATCCACTCACTATAATCACCCATGGCGAAATTTAGCCCAGTAAATGCAAGCAGGAAGATCCCACAAGCAAGAGCACAGACGATACAAAATTTATATATCACTTCTACTTTAAGCAATGTAAATTCCTTAGTTTTCTTGAAATTATACACCCCTGAGCAAAAAATGAAGGGCGCCAACTAGAAATTTAGCTGGCGCGTTAGAGTAAATTTAGCTAAAACTTGTAGTTAAAGCTGAGATTAAATGTGCGTGGATCGCCATAAACCATCATGTTTTTGCCGATGCCCTCGTAGTATTTTTTATTAAAGAGATTGTCGATATTTAGCTGCACGTCAAAGTTTTTAGCAAATTTATATCCAAACATCAAATTTGCCAAAGTGTAGCCCTTTTGTGTGATCTCACCTGCGCCCTTGCCAGTGTAAATTTTGCTCTTATACATAGCTCCAGCCCCTACTCTAAAGTCCCTAAATTCATACTTTGCAAATAAATTTGCCGTGCTTCTTGATGAATCGGTGGCGTATTTCTCACCATTAGCATCTTTTGCGTTAAAGTGCGTTGCACCAAAGCTTAGGCTTAAATTTTTAGTGATCTCGCCGTTTAGATCTAGCTCGACACCCCTGCTTGTCACACCTTTGCCAGATTCATATATTTTGGCATTTGTTGCTGGATTTATCTTGCCAGTCTTTATGCCAAGCTTGTCTTGCACGATCTTAAAGACACCAAGACTTGCTTGAAGCGCCCCGTCAAGATACTCGCCTTTGATGCCCACCTCATAGTCCTTGCCTTGGATCGGATCAAGATATTTGTCGTTTGCATCTTTTACGTTTTGAGGTTTAAATATACTCGTGTAGCTAGCATATAGAGTGTGGTTTGCTCCAATGTCGTAGGTGATGCCAAGATATGGCGTGATCTCATTTGTGAAATTTCTATTGTCTTTGCCGCCCTCGATCTCGTATTTGTAGTAGCTCACCCTAGCACCTAGCAAAAATTTAAGCTCATCGGTGATTGATAGTTTATTTGCCGCGTAAAATGCCTTTTGTATCGTTTTGTCTTTGTTGTTTTGATCTTCATAAGGAAATTTTGGATCATCAAGGTGCAGGTTTTTAAAATCAATCCTGCTTCTAGCTGTATAAGCAAGCCCAGCTGGCTTGGTCTTTTGTAACAAGTAGCTACTTACCTTATCGCTACTTTTTTATAGTTGTTATACATCGCGCCAAATACAAACTCATGAGATAAATTTGCTATCTCGTAAGGGATATTTGCGTATGCATCGACGTTATGGATGTTCTCCTCTCTTTTGTTTGCGTAGGTGTAAAGACCGTTTATATTGCCAGTACCGTCTAAATTTACCGCTCCGCCATAGTAGAGTAGATTTGAGTCAGTGTTTGCTCGTCTAAATGAGTAGCTTAAATTTAAGCTCGCTTCATTTTCAAAGTAGTGCTTAAAATCAGCGTAGAAATCAAGCGTCTTTATATCCCACCTAGTCCAAGGCTGAGAGAAAATTTCATTTTTACTAAAATTTGTCCTAGAGCCATCTGTGTAAAATGCTGGCATGCCGCCCCATCTAACGCCACGTCGTCTTAGCTCTTGATAAAACGCACCAAGGCTAAGCCATGAGTTATCGCCTATGTCGCTATCGACTACGCCATAAATCGCGCTATTTTTGCGGTTGTAATAATCCATATAAGAGTGCGACTTCTCATGCATAAAAGAAAGCCTTGCTCTAACGCTTCCGCTCTCATTTACTGGCGTTTGTACATCGCCATTTACGCCGTATCTATCGTATGAGCCAGCGCTTATGCCAAAATTTCCTTTTAGCTCCTTTGAGTCTGCTCTTTTTCTTATGAAATTTAAGCTTGCAGCTGGGTTGCCAGCGCCTGCAAGTAGGCCATTTGCCCCTTTTACCACCTCGACTCTCTCATAAGGCAGCAAGCTCATATCATTTGCGCCAAGGCTAAAACCGCCAAAGCTAGGCATCGAATCAAGCAAGTAATAATCTATCTTAAAGCCACGAGCTGTCGGATATACGCGCTCGTCCCATTTGTTTAGCGTGACGCCTGGGATATTTCTAAGAAGCACCTGATAGTCCTTGATGCCTTGATCTTTTAGCCTTGCTTCTGTTAGCACAGTTAGCGACTGGGGAGTTTGACGAGAGGTTAAATTTAGCCTTGTTGTGCTCTTTACAAGCTCTTTTGCAAAGTAGTTTGCATCGTCTCTTCGCTCACTTTCCACGACATCGACAGCTTCTAAAACCTTGTCATTTTCACTAGCATAAATTTGAGGCAATGCCAAATTTAAAGCAACTAAGCTAAGTAAAATTCTTTTCATTTTTTCTCCTTTTAAATTTTCTAAACCACAGATAAAGCCCTGAGATGCTCAAAACTAGCGGCGAGATGCCCACTATAAACCAGATAAATTTTGTAGTTTGATTGTAGTTTCCAAAGTGCGATCTCCTAAAGGCCGAGAGGATTTTCTCGCTTAAATTTGCATTTTTTATGTCTAGGACGCTAACTAGTTTGCCACTATCTTTGTCATAAGTGATCACGCTTGAGTATTCGTTATGCAAAAAGCTTTGCCACATCACGTAGCCAAAGATGCGGATGTTTGCCCCTTGCATGAAAGGCAGCGAGATGAAGTGTGGCTCAAAGCCTTTTATGTCCTTTCTCGATCTAGCGACCAGCTCATCAAGGGATAAACTTTTATTGTAAATTTTTGCGTCTATCACAAAGTCATCTTTAAACTCTGGCGCGCGTGCCATCTGAAATTCCCACCAAGCGCCGCTTATGCAAATGAGAAGCAAAACTGGCGTGCAAAAAATGCCTATTATCTTGTGGATGTCATTCATGAAAACATTTAGTCCATTTACACGCAGTCTAAGCAGAGTTAGCCAAAATTTGCGGTAGATCACAAAGCCGCTAATGCAGATAAAAAATGTAAAAATAGCTGTTAGAAAAAGGATAATGTTGCCACTTTTTTCAAGAAGCAGCTCCTCGTGGATATGCGCCAAAACTCCGAAAAATCCCTCATCGTGCGCAAGTGGCTCGCTCTTTATCTTGCCACTAAAAGCGTCAAAATAGATAAATTTCCACTCTTTTTTGCTATCGTTATGCTCGATTAGCCAAATCTTGTCGCATTTTTTAGGGTTTGCATCTATGTTTATGCCAACCATCTCGTAGCCGCTAAGCTCGCTTGTGACGATATTTCTTAGCTCATCAAAGCTGATCCTTTTGCTCGAATTTTCTTTGTTTAAATTTACATTTACGATATTTGGGTGAAAAAGGCTGTTTAGCTCGTCTTTATAAACCAGGATCGCACCGCTAAAGCAAACTACAACAAGCGGGATAAAAAAGAGAAGCGACAAATATGCATGCACCTTGTAAAAAAGCTTTAAATTTAAAAATTTCACCCCTTTTGCCACCTTTATAAAAGTTAGTCTTGATAACAGCTCGCAATTTTATAAGATTTTTGCTTTTATAATTTTTAAAACCATTATCAAAATATAATTTTAAAAAGAAAGTGACGTTTGTGAAATTTGAGTTCAGAAAGGTAAAAATTTGATTTAAAAAAGAGAGACAACTCCTCTTTGTGTAAGCGGAAAAGCCAGAAAAGGGGGAAGCAAAGTCTTAACCGCTACAAAAAGGAGGGCCCGTTTAGGACGATGAAATGTTATTATTTAAATATAAATTTTAATGAAATTTTTAGTTAATAAAAAAGAAATTCTGCGTAATACTAAAGTAAATCGCGACATTTAGGCATTTTCTAAAGAAATTTATCTTTTAAGAAGGTAAAATATATGCTTTTGCATGAAAGCAAAAATCACATTTGAAATTTCATTTTTATTACTACTAAACGTGGTTTGTAATGTTTAATTTAGCGACGTAAAAAGGTATCTCGCTAAATGCGCTTAAAAACTCGGACAAATTTTAAAATTTCATGAACGAGTAATTTCGGCTCTAAAATTTGAGCTAAGCGGTAAGCGAAGCCAAATTTTAGTAGTCAATTCTTGCGAGTGAGTGAAAGTTTAAAATTTGTAAATTAAAGTTTTTTAAAATTTAAAGTTTTGTTTTTTTCAAAAGGGAGACAAGGGGACTTGAATTACGAAGCCGTCCCCTTATCCCCCTTTTTAAATCCTCTAAACCCCTCGCACGTTAGAGGTGCATGCAACGGTGCTTTGCACTGCATGCGTTTTATTATAGAGCAAGTGTTTGACAAATTTTAAAATTTATGAGCGAGCATATCACGCTTCCAAATTCAGTGGCAAGTGGTAACGAGACCTGAATTTGGTAAGTTGCTAAGGCGAGTGAGTAAAGTTTTAAAATTTGAAGAATTACTTTGTTGAATTAGATAGGTGTCAAGTAAATTTTAAAATTTCATGAACGAGCAATTTCGGCTCTAAAATTTGAGCTAAGCTGTAGGCGAAGCCAAATTTTAGTAGTCAATTCTTGCGAGTGAATGAAAGTTTAAAATTTGCAAAATAGCTTTGTCAAGTCAGATAAGCGCGAGACAAATTTTAAAATTTGCAAAAAATCTTTATAAATTTATAAATTTTAATTCTTAGGCACGAGTTCTAAGACGTTGCAGGCTCGCTTGCTGCCCATCTTGCAAGCTTTATCAAGGGCATTTGCAGATAGATCAAAGCTCTGCTCTACACCGTTTCCTTGCAGATATTTTGTAGCTAGCTCATAGCAAGCTTCGCTGCTGCCATTTTCACAAAGCGACTTAAATATCTCATAAGATCTAACCAGATCTTTTTCAACGCCAAGGCCTCGGCCTAGCATGTCAGCATATAAAAAGCAAGAGGTTTTGTCTTTGTTCTCACACTCGCTTGAAAGCTTTTTAGTAAAGCTCTCGCAAGCTTTTGCGTCACTTTTGTTGATGCAGTTTTGCATATTTTCATCCCAGTTTGCACTTAGAGATAAAACGGCAAAGGCTAAAAATAAAATGGATTTTTTCATAAATTTCCTTGAGAGAGAAAACCCCCTTGGGGGAAAGGGGGTCATTACAAAAAGGAGGTTTCTTGTTGGACAAGTGGAATAATACAAGCCTCGTCTAAATTTAAAGCCAACTCTTATTTAACAAAAAACAATCAAACAAGATCTCTCTTGCTAAAGCCCAAATAGCCGCAAACTAGCAAGATCGCGCCAAGCACTAAAGGGTAGATGATCGCATAAGCTACGAAGGTCGCTTTTGAAAATGTGCCTAAGATAAAGTAAGACGCAGTGCCGATGACTGCTAAATTTGGATCAAAAAGGCTAAGCGCTGCTATCCTAAAAAGCTCGATCGGATTTAACATCGCGATAGAGTAGATGACGTACTCATCGACAGAGCTTCGCATAAGCAGACCAATGAGCGCTAGGTCGATAAAAGCTAGCATGATAAGCCAGAGCAAAAACGCCACGCCTTGGCCTGTTTCTTGGTTTTTGATAAGGCTTGATATGAAAAAACCAAGCGACAAAAAGACGATACTTAGGCTAAAAAGTAGGCCAAAGTAAAGCACCAGCACGCCCCAAGGTATCGACACGCCCTTTATAAAGCCAACCACCACGCAAAGCAAAAGCGAGAACAAAAGCGGCACAAAAACGACAAAAGTCCGCCCAAGCGCCTTGCCAAAGTAGTACTCTTTAAGGCTTAGCGGGAAGCTTAGCACGTATTCAAGCAGGTTTGTGTCCCTGTCTTGATTTATGCTTCTAACGGTTGAGATGAGGATAAATATCGGCACGATGATGACGCAAATTTGTATAAACAAAAGTAGCGCCCTTGTTAGTCCAGAAAAGCCAAGCACGCGCGAGTCAGTCACTCCGCTAAATAAAAATCCTATCATCAAAGCAGAAAAAAGAAGCGCATAGATCGCAAACCACCTCGAGCGAAACGACTCTTTGACGTCTAGTTTTGCTATTAAAAAAAGGTTATTCACTCTTGCTCCTTAAATTTTCTTCTTTGATGATCTTGCCAAGGTCCATATAGACGCATCTATCAAGCAAATGAGCGATCTCATCTATGCGGTGCGAGATGAAAACTAGCGTCTTTTTTTGCGTGAAGTTATCAAGCAAATTTTTAAAAGACTCCCTTGCTTTTACATCTAAATTTGCCGTTGGTTCGTCAAACATCAAGATTTCGCTATCTTTGGCAAATGCGATGGCTATTAACATCTTTTGCTTCATGCCGCCTGATAGTTTGTAAAAGGACTTGTTTAAATTTGCATGCAGGTCAAGCTCTAAAAGCTTGCTAAATTTCTCAATATCTTCAAATTTGACATTTGAGCTTTTGCAGACAAACTCGCAAAGCTCACGCAGGCTAAATTTAAGTGGTGGCGGGGTTTGCGGCACAAACGAGATAAACTTTAGCGCCTCTTTTCTATCTTTTAGGGTATTTACGCCATTTATCGCGACACTTCCGCTATTTGGCACAAACTCGCCCAAGATGATACGCATAAGCGAGCTTTTGCCAGCTCCATTTTGCCCAAGTATCGCTATCTTTTCGCCAGCTTTTACATTTAGACTGACGCTATCAAGTATCTTTTGCGAGCCAAAAATTTTCGTTACTTCTTTTATATCTATCAAAAAATTTCCTTATATGAGTTTCTTAAAGCCGTTGTCAAATTTAAGCGCATCTTGGTGGCAAACGTCGATACACCTGCCACAAAGCGTGCAGTCAGCCCCAGCTATCCTAAAGAGCTTTTTACTATCATCAGTTTTTGCGCCCTTTTTTGTCATAAAAAGCACGTGTGGCACTAGGCAAACATCGGTGCAAACCAAGCAGTGATCGCACTTTTCTTTATCCCAGCTGACCTTTATCGCATTTGGCTTTGCTAGTAGCGAGTAGGTCGCTCCAACAGGGCAGACATACCTACACCATGCCCTACGTGAGAAGAAAATCTCAACCACAAGCATAGCCACAACTAGCCAGATAGCGTGAAAGTAGCCATAGATGATAAATCTTGAAAATATCCCAACGACGTTAAAAATTTCAAAGACTAGGCTTGAGCTAGCAAAGCTAAGAGCCAAAAACAAAATGGTAAAAGCGTATCGCCACTTTGTGTCAAAAACTCGCGGTTTTACTATCTTTTTGGCGCGTAAATTTTCATGAATTTTCTCGGCTATCTCGCTTATGAGTGAATACGGGCAAACCCACGAGCAAAAGCCCCTGCCACCAAAAATGATGTAAAAGGCTAGGATACTAAGCGAGCCGATTAGTAAATTTACATGAATTTCATGCGTTGCCAAAAAGACTTGCAAGCTCATAAATGCGTCTGCTAGGTGAAAGCCAAGTATCCTTGAGGCGCTGATGTCGCCCTCTAAAATTTGCACATCTACCCTGTAAGAGAGCACAAATAAAAGATGAACCAGCACGATAGTAAAAATACGCCAAAAACGTATGCTTGGGCGCTTTTTGCCATCTTTTGTAGTCGTTATTAGCGTGCTTAGAAAGCTTACGTTTCTAACCGTCGCTCGAACGTTATATTTATCCATTTTTACTTTTTAAATTTAGAAATTTCATCAGCAAGGCTGTTTAGATCGCTGTCACTAACGTTTGTAAGCAAGCCCTTCATAAGCGTGTTTTGCACCTTGCCAGCCTTATAATCAGCTAGTTTTTTAAGCAGATCCTCTTTGCTTAGATGAGTGATATCAGGCGCTACGACACCCTTGCCATTTGCGCCGTGACATGGTGCGCAAGAGGTTAGGTATTGCTTGCTAACGCCCTCATTTTGCGTCTTAGCCACGCTTAGGCTTAGCTCTTTTACCTTTTTTAGCTCATCTTCGCTGGCAAATTCTTCGCTAGACTTTGACTGCTCTTTTGAAACATTTTGCTCCACTTTTGGCTGAACGCTAGCTTCTGCTTTCTCCTTTTTAGGCGGAGTTTGGCTTAGCATAAACACCATGATGCCACATATCAGCACCGCTAAAATGATCGTTATGATTTTTCCGATTTTCATTGTTTGCTCCTAAACTGCGCATTAAAATCGCTTATCTCTTTGGCTAAATTTCTAATCTCACTCTCATCCATCTTTTTAACAAGATCACGCATCAGCACATTTACCTTCTCTTTATTTTTATAAGCGTTTATCATCTTATAAATTTCATCCTCGCTCTTTGTTAGAAGAGATGGTCCGATGATGCCATTTGCATAGTCGTCGTGGCAGGCTGAGCACTTTGTGATGAAGTCCTTGCTAAGTCTGCCCTTTATGAGCCTTAAATTTATACTTTGAAGCGGGCTTTTTACCATGGCAAGCGCTCCGATCTGGCGGCTTACGTTGTTATCTTCAAGTCCAAATTTAACGCTTTTTTCGCCGTGCATGTCGTATTTTATAAATTCATTTTGCTTATTTGCACTCTCGTTGTTTTCATTTTTTTCGACCTTTATGCTAGCACTTGTCGCTACTTTTGCACCTTGCTCGCTAGCAGCCTCTTGCGCTTTGTCCTCACTCTTTTCACAGCCGACAAATAGCAACGCAGCAGCTACTAAAGGTATTATTGCTCTCATTTTTTCTCCTTGTAAATTTCATCATAGCTCATCTTTGGGGCAATATTTATGATCTTTGCTGGGCAGACCTCAGCGCAAACGCCACATCCCACGCAGCCATTTTTTATAAGTGGTAAATTTGCCTCGCTCATTGCTATCGCGCTATCGCCAACTGGACAAAGCGTGACGCAAAGATCGCAAATTTGACCGATCTTGCCTTTTATCTTATCTTTTAGCGCCTCTTCTCTGTCATTATAGGCTTTGCGATCAAGCAGATCTTTAACGCCAGCTTCGCTTAAATTTTCTCTTTTTACGCTCAAACAGGCTGCCGTGTCACTTAAAACTGCAACGCCCATTTTGACATCGCCCACGACCTTTGTGGCGTGATCGAGCGCACCGCTAGGACAGGCTAGCACGCATGGGAAAAGGTCGCACAAGTAGCAGCCTCGCTCTTTGGCGTCGATGTGAGCTGAGCCATTTGAGTAGCCATCTTCTATGTCAAGCAAGCTTATACTGTGATAGGGGCAGACTTGCACGCACTGACCGCATTTTACGCAAAGATCATCAAAGTCATCAACAGCACCTGGCGGTCTAAGATAGAGTTTGTCGCCACTACTTTTTGGCAAAAACTTGCCTATGGCGTATCCAGCCACCGCTGCAGCTGAGCCTATTATCATAAAATTTCTTCTATCCACGTTTCGCCTTTAAAGCGTTGAAATTTGAAACATCAAGCGGTTTTATCCTAGGCGAACTATCTTCAAGTAGCTTTATCGGCTCAGAAAATGGAGCGAGTTTAGCTAAGAAATTTAAGACGCTAAAGACGCTTGAGCCATAGAAAAACTGCAAATTTGGATAGTACTGCCAGAGCTGATCGATGTATGAAAGGTGCAAAAATGGCGTGTCACCGTAGCCATCTTTATCTCTATCAAAGCTCTCATACTCATCATAGTAGTTCTTGCTCCACCTATTTAGTAACATCTTTTCGCCTGGAGTGTCGTTTACGACGATGTCCATGTTGCCGATAAAGTCGTTGTTTTCAAAGATACTTGTGCCTTGCGTAGCGTGAAAATAGACGCCAACTACGTTGTGTAAAATTTTATTGCCTATAAAATTTATAGTTGATCCCGGCTGAAACGGCGAGTTATCAAGCAAGATGCCACGCGCGTTATAGACAAGGGTGTTGTTTTCTATCGTGAAATCAGACACGTCCTTTAGTCCGATGCCGATGCCAAAGGCGCCGTCACTATCCATAACTAGGTTATTTTTTATATTTGAACTAGCTGAATACATAAAAAACATACCAACAGCGTTGCCGATAAATTCGTTATTTTCAACTAAATTTTGATTCGCATACATGAAGTGAAGCGAGTATCTGCTGCCAACTGCTTTGTTGCTTAGAAATTTATTGTGGCTTGCGTACCATGCGACCATGTCACGGCTGTCACGGATGTTGTTGTGCTCGATCAAATTTTCATGGCTATACCAAAGTCTCACCGCATCGCCTCTAAAGCCAAGACTAGCGCCCTTTTTTGAGGTGATGTTGTTTTCAGTGATCTTTGAGCTACTGCACTCTTTAAAATCAATCCCAAAAAGCACGTCGCTTATGTCGTTTTTAGAAATTTCAACGTTATTTGCCTTGTCACAGCCTATACCAGCGTCAAGCTCGCCAAGGTCGTTGCCACTGCCACTTATCTTTAAATTTTTAAGTGTCACGTTTGAAGCGATGATCTTTATAACGCTGCCCTTGCCGTCACCTTTTATGTGGGCATTTTTGCCCTCGCCGATAATCGTAAGAGGCTTATTTATCGTTATGTCCCCTTCATAAACGGCATCCCCCAGCTTTATCACATCGCCAGGACTAGCGTTATTTATCGCATCTTGAAGGACGTTTGCAAAGCCAAAAAGTGGCAAAAAAACAAGGACAAATTTAGAGAATTTACGCATTTAGCTCTTTTTTCTTTGAAAATACCGCAAGTATGCAAAGCACGCTCATCACCATCATCACCCAAAAGCCGATAGTTGGGTATGAGTGCGTAGTAAAGTGCGCCACGCTACCATCGCCTAAAACGGTTGGCATAAATGGCTTGATTTTAAAGGCGCCCCACTCTTGCATATTGTGTCCATACCAGTATAGCCAGCCCACAAATGCGCTCATAAATAGCACCGGTGCAATGATGGTTGGCACCATGAGAAGTGAGTTAAATTTACCGTCATAGTATAAAAACGCAAGCATGCAAAGTGTGGCGATAAGTAGATAATAAGGCGCGATCGCTCGCTCTAAATTTCCGCCATGCTCCATAGGATACATGCCAATGTAGTGATTTATCGTATTCATCTCGTGCACGTCGCCACTATATCCATCTACGTGAAAATATACTGGTATGCCATCTGGAAAGGCTGCCTTTGGATAGTTTGGCGCTTCAAGAGATACGTACCAGATAGGAAGAGATGGCGTGCCGATCTCTGCTTTTTGCTCGATCATCTTATGAAGATCACTTGCCACCTCTTTTGGCAAAAGGTGGTTTTTATACTGAAATGAGCTATAAAGATCGTAGATAGTGTAAGCATAAGATGGTAGCTCGTCGCCATTAGCTATACGCTCTTTTGCTCCGTGCCAGCCAAGAACTGGCAGAGTAAAACAAACGCTCATGATGATAAGTGCAACAATGGTATAAATTTTATATTTACTCATAATCTCTCCTTTAAATTTTAAAATTTAGCCTAGCAAAAGTTAAATTTTAAAATTTAAAAGGGGCAAAAATGCCCCTTAAAACTACATGCCTGCGTTTTCGTCTATCCATTTTAGATACTCGATGATATTTTTGATCTCTTCGTCACTCATGTGCTGATTTGGCATTCTAAGTTTAAAGAAATCAATCATCGCTTTAACGTAGTCGTCGTTATAGAATTTAGCAGGGTCTTTTATAAAGTCTGCTACCCATTTTTCGCCATTTTCATGTCTTAGCAAGACGCCAGTTAAGTCTGGACCTGAGCTTACTTGACCGATGACGTGGCAGCCATTACATCCGCCTTTTAGATAAGCTTCTTCGCCTTTTGCAGCAGCTGGGCTCATCGGAGTTGCGATCTCTTTAGCTAGGTTGTTTTTAGCTCTTAGACCAACGTCAGCGGTTTTAACCATGTATTGCCATACTTGGTACTCCCAAAGGATAGCGCCATTTACGTCGCCTTTTTTGTAAGCTTCGTCAGCTTTAGCTTTTACCTCTTTGATGTGGCCGTATTGATCAAGTGCGTCATCAACCAAAGCTTTTACTTTTGGATATTTCTCATAATGTTTCTCTTTTAGGTATTTAACAACCTCTTGGATAACATCATCAGTTGCTTTGTTAGTTGCGATTACTTTGTCATACTCAGCTTTTAGAGCCTCTGGACTTAGAGTTTTTAGCTTGCTATTTTTTGCAGATTCATATTTTTTATTTGGATCTTTAACAAGCAAGTAACCCATCATCTCTAGGTGAAGTGCTGAACAAAACTCGGTGCAGTAGTATGGGAAGACGCCTTCCATATCAGCTACGAAATTTACTGAAGCAGTTTTGCCAGGCTCAAGTGAAGCGTGGATGTTGTAAAGGTCGATGCCAAAGCCGTGAGTCTCATCTTGAGCGCGCTCTAGGTTTGTTAGGTGGATAGTTACGTTATCACCTTTATTTACCTCGATGTGCTCTGGGTTGATGTGGCTTCTGATCATTGTTGCATAGACAGTTACGTTTTTGCCGTTTCTTTCAACTCTTTCTTGACCAGCTAGAGTTACATATGGGCTAGCCTCGCCTGTTCTTGAGTTTGTACCCATGTTGTAAGTAAGCGCTGGAGTTAGCTTGCTAGCAGCTATTGAAACAACGTCGTGTGGCTCACCAAGTGGGATCGGCATATCATAGATTAGCTCCATTTTTGGACCATTGATGTCTATTAGCTGGTGGTTTTGTGGGTGCAAAGGACCAACTGGGCTGAAGCGATCGATTGAAAGTTTATCAAGTGCGATTGCATATTTTCCAACTGGTTTTGCTGATTTGCCTTCCATTGTGTCAAGGTGACCGATGTTGTAGTGAACATTTATTTTATCAAGTACTTTTAAATTTTTGTAGTCCCATTTTACGATTTGACTATCAACGTAAAGTGAAGTATAGAGTATGCCATCTTGTGAGTCAAATGATGTATGCAGTGGTCCAAGGCCAAGTTCTACTTGTCCGTGCATTGTCTTTTCTCTATCTAAGATAGGTATGCCGTATGGGTCAGTGCCAGCGTACTCTTTTTTATCGATTAGCTCTTTGATCTTTTTAAAGTCATAAACTGATGCGTGAGTATCAAGCTTACCACCAACGATAATGTATCTACCATCTGGTGTTACATCACAACCATGTGGGCTCTTTGACTCTGGTATTAAAAATAGTGCCCCAGCTTTTACAGCAGCCTCTATCGTAACTACCTTGTGGCCATTTATAACTTTGTAGTTTTTCTTGTCTTGTGCAAGTTTTTCTAAAATTTGCCAGTTATAAACATGCAAGAAGTCGGTGTCATTTCTACTAGCACCTGCCTCAAATGGAGGAAGACCTTTTTCGATACCACCTGTATACATCTCAGTGTTTATCGAGTTTGTAAAGCCCCAGCCGTAGCTCTCACCCTTACCAGCGTCGCTTAGGTCTTGCCAGTATGGAGGAAGCTCAAGAGAGAAAGATGCTTTCTCGTCGATCTTGCCTTTTGGATAGTCAAATTTCCAAAATGTCACAGCGCCTCTATAAACGGCTTCGTAGTCGTCCATTGAGTGATAGTTATCATCAAGTGGAGCTGCGTACTGGCTAGCTTCGATGACATACTCGCTGTTTGGAGTGATGAAGCTACCGCCATGCTCACTTTTCATGATAGGGTTTACGACCATTTGAGTTGTCTCAAAGTCTTTTAAATTTATAACAGCGATCCTTGGGTTTGCCTTGTCGTTGATAAATAGATAATCACCAACATACTCACCATTTTTCTCAGTGAAATTTGGGTGGTGTGTATCGCCCCAAGTTATCTCTTTGCCCCTGATGTTGCCTTGTTTTAAAACGGCTTTTGACTCATCGTCATAGCCATATCCTTGCCAAGGCTCTGGGGTGAAAACGCCGATGTATTTGTAAATTCTCATCGACGGAACGCCATAAACTAGCACTTGACCACTCTGCCCGCCAGATGAAAAGACGATGAAATCATCTTTTTTACCGCTTGGCTGGTAAGTCTTAGCAGCTGCAAGGACATCTTTTTCGCTTAGCCCGCGCTCTTTCATGACTTTTTCAAGGTCACTACTAGCAGCACAAGCAGCAGTTAAAGATAGCCCAAGCAGTGCAGCACTTGCGACACAAAATAACTTTTGCATTTACTACTCTCCTTTTTAAAATGAATTTATCTCTAAACTCTTTGTCTTATTACCTAGATCCACGCCAACAAGCACGTTTTTATCTATAAAAATTTCTTTTATCTCGCCACTAAAAAGCTCTTTTTTGCCCTTTAGCTTAAAGCTTTTGTCAAATTTATAGATCACTCCGTCCTCGCCAGCTACCAAAACCTCATCTCCCGCGCAAGCAAGAGCTGAAATTTTAGATCTTAAAATTTGCTTTTTAGCTCCACTTTTAAGATCTAAAATTTCTCCGTTTCTAAAGCCTATAAAAATTTCATCATCGCTAAATTTACAGGCACTAATGGGTGCAAAGCCAACGCTTTTTTGCTCTTTTGCGTTAAGCTTGCTATCTAGCAAAAACGCCTTGCCATTAAAGCTTGTAAAAAACACTCCCTCACCAAGCGGCAAAAAGCTAGAAATTTTATAAACATTGTTAAAATTTTTTGATATAAATTTTTTAGAACTCTTGTCAAAAATAGCGATCGTTACAACATTTGCCATATCGCAAGCGACGTAAATTTTCTCTTTTTCTAGCAAGATATTTGAAACCTTACAGCCAACATTTGGCAGAGCAAAGAAAAATTCCTTCTGGCTAGCTACCTTTACGATCTGGTTGTTTAAATTTGCAACGTAAAAAGAGCTCTCATCAAAAGCGCATCTTTGATCTTTGTAAATTTTCTCCTTTAAGCCTAGGCTTTTTGTCTCGCCATCTTTTACAAAGATGATGTTTTGACTATTTTCATCGACAAAACAACCTCTTTCTTCGGCAAAAAGCACTATCAAAGATAAGCTAAGACATAGCAGAAATTTCATTATCTAGGTTGCTTTCATCGTAAATTTAAAATTTGTAAAAACTATACAAGCATAACTCTTAAAAGCAAATTAGCGATTAATTTACTTTTTTAAGCATTTAAAGAAAAATATCAATAATTTTTTTTAAATTTTGCCATTTACAATAAATAGACTTTGGAATTTAATGGATAGAAATATACTTTTGATAAAATTTATTATCTATAAAAGTTCGTATTTTAGGCATCTTATGGATTAAAATTTAAATTATAAATATTTTTTTAAAAAAATTATTTAAATTAGATAATTATATTAAGAAATGAAAAATCGCTCTTGCGTTTTGAGCAAAGCTTAATTTTTAGATTTTTGATATTTTTTTGCTTAAATTTACTGATAACTTAAATTTGCTTAAATAGGCTATAATCTGCCAAAAAAAGGAGAGATAATGCTAACGCATTTAGATGAAAAAGATCGTCCAAAGATGGTCGATGTAAGCCCAAAAGATCCAACTAAAAGAGTAGCAACTGCTAGCGGGATCATCAAAATGAGCAAAGATGCTTTTAAGGCGATCAAAGAAAATACCGGCAAAAAAGGCCCAGTCATCCAAACAGCCGTTGTCGCCGCGATAATGGGCGCTAAAAAGACAAGTGAGCTAATACCTATGTGCCATCCACTAGCCATTTTGGGTGTGGATTGTGACATCGAGGAGCTGCCTGAAATTTGCGCTTTTAAGCTTTACGTGAGTGTCAAGATAGAGGGCAAAACAGGCGTTGAGATGGAGGCTCTAACAGGCGTGAGCGTGGGACTTTTAACTATTTATGATATGGTAAAAGCCATAGATAAGGGCATGCAGATAGATAACATCGTGCTAGAGAGCAAAACAGGAGGCAAAAGTGGCGAATATATGCGATCTAAATAATAAAAAGGCAAAAATCGACTACCCAACACACTGGGAGTATAAAGTGATATTTGACGCTGGCGTAAATGCCGAAGAGAAGGTAAAAGAGATAGTAAAAGATAGAGAATTTAAGCTAGTTTTTTCAAAATTTAGCAAAGATAAAAAATACGCTAGCTACGATCTAGCCGTGCTAGTTTTGAGCGAAGAAGAGAGGCTGGAGATATTTTCAGCGTTAAAACACGAAGCAAAATACGTTTTATAAGGCAAAAATATGGATAAACTTGAGCAAAAATTACGTGATTATAAAGATAGCGAGGGGCTACTAACTAGCATAAAGGCTCTTTGCAACGACTTTTTTAGGGACGTCTCAGACAAAGACGAAAGCGCACTGCCTGATCTTTTGAAACAAAAGATGAACGAGCTTTACGACAAGATGGATAAAGAGAGCCTCATAAATGCTAAAAACTTAAAAAGCGCTATGGAGGGGATAAATCAGGCCCTAGTTAGCGGCGAAGAGAAGGGGCTTTATGAGCTATTTGATAAAAGAGATGAGATAAACAGAGCCATCGAGGCAAAGCGTGAAGAGATAAAAAATAGGCTAAAAATTTCATTTGAAGCGGCTGAAGAGGTCGTAAAAGATAGAGATTTTGGCGAAAAAGAGGAAATTTTAGAGCTTTTAAATAACGCGATTATTAGAGAAACAAGGATGCTTGGCATCTTAAAAGAGAGCGCTCAAATCGCCTTTTTAACAACACTTGAGGGCGCAAAGGATGTCGAAGAGACCGCTGGTGCGATAGCTAAAAATATGACCTACGCTGCGATAAGAGGCGGAGAGTTTAGCAAAGAGCGAATGTTTGAAATTTCAAAAAATATCATCAGTGCAGCTGGAAATTTAGCAAATGAGGGGCATATATTTGCAAAAGAGCTCATAAAAGGTGCGATAAATGGCACAAGAGATGGCATCTTAAGAGCTATTGAGAAGCTAAAAGATGAGGCGAAATTTGCTCCAGATGAGCTAAGGCTAAACTCACAGCTTTTAAATTTAAAAAACGTGGATGAAGAGTTTATAGCGCTTCTTAAAGAGCTTGAAAATGAATTTGACGGCGTGGCTAAAAGCGAGATCGAAAGCGTGATAAATAGCGAACTTGACACAAATCTAGCAAAATTTAAACGCATAAGCGATCAAGCGATGGAGCAGATCAGCTCAAGGCTTGAAGAGCTAAAGTCAAACGGCGTTGCAAAGCTTATGAGTGAGGCAAACAATAAATTTGAAGCTCTAAAACAAGAGCTAAACGACAAGAGCAAAAAGCTAAAGCTAAATTTTGACGCAAACGATAAGCTTGAAGGCCTCAAACAAGATATCGCAGAGTTTGAGAAAAAGGCAAATGATAAGCTTGAAGACATCAAACAAATGGATATAAAATCAGAAGCTAAGAAATTTGGTGACAGAGCATATCAAGCCGCAAAAGACTTCATAAACGTCATAAAAAAAGATAAAAAAGAGGAGTAAATTTGCCAAGCTTTTTGGCAAATTTATCATTTTGGCTAGGTCTTAGCCTAGCCTTTTACAACTTAAATTTATAAAAACAGATAGAGCAAAAACGCACCCAAGATCAAGCGGTAGATGACAAAAGGAAGCATCCTGATCCTTGAGATGATCCCCATAAATAGCTTCACGCAGATATAAGCACTAACTGCACTTATGATGACGCCAAGGGCGATGTCGCTCCAAGGAAGCGCGTTTGGATCTTTTATAAGCTTGATACTCTCAAGTCCGCCAGCTAGGATGATGACAGGTATCGAAAGTAAAAATGAGAAATTTGCACTGCCTTTGTGGCTAAATCCTAAAAAAAGTGCCGCTGTCATCGTTATGCCTGATCTTGAGACGCCAGGGATGAGCGCCACAGCCTGCGCTAAGCCTATGATGAGAGCAAATTTTATGGTCATTTCGTATTCGCTTTTGTTTGTTGAGCGAAGATCAGCAAAGTAAAGTGCGATACCAAAGATGATCGTTGTAACTGCGATCACAACGCCACTTCTTGCGTACTCTTCGATCACGTTGTTAAACAAAAGTCCAAAGATGCCAACTGGGATAGTGGCAAATCCCACGCACCAGACAAGCAAGCTATCGCCCACCATCTTTCTTTGTGCTATCGAGGCAAAAAAGTCGCGAAGTAGCTTAAAAATCGTATCTTTAAAATAAAAAAGTATCGCGCTTAGCGTACCAACATGCACTGCCACGTCAAAAGCAAGCCCTTGATCTGGCCAGCCAAGTAGCTTTGGCACCAAGATGAGATGAGCCGAGCTGGATATCGGCAAAAACTCGCTTATGCCTTGCACCAAGGCCAAAACGATAACATGAGAAATTTCCATAAAATGCCTTTTTGATTTTAGATTGCAGCTGGGGATTTTACTCCCCAAAGTTAAATTTTATATAAGTTCGCTAGCAAAATTTGCAAGCTTTTGCGGAGTAAATCCGAAGTGGTCAAATAGCTCGTTCGCCTTGCCACTGGCGCCAAAGCTGTTCATGCCATAAACCGCGTCAGCAAATTTATACCACTCATAGCCAGTTGCGGCCTCAACTGCGATGATCGTTGTATTTTTATCTAAAATTCTAGCCACATACTCAGCTGGTTGCTCGCAAAGTAGGTCAAAACAAGGCGCTGATACGATATTTGCACCCACACCTTGCTCAGCTAGAAGTGCAGCTGCTTTTACACAGAGTGAGACCTCGCTGCCGCTTGCTATAAATGTGATCTTCGCATCTTTTGCCGAGCTTAAAAGATATGCGCCGTTGCCAACCTCGCCAAATTCGCCTTTTGCAAGTGGATCAAGCCCTTGGCGACTAAGCACAAATGCACTTGGAGCGTTTAAATTTAGAGCCGCTTGCCAGCTAGCTGCGTTTTCGTTGCCGTCAGCTGGGCGGAAAGTGTAGAAATTTGGCATCGCTCTAAATGTGCTAAGCTGCTCGATAGGCTGATGCGTTGGACCATCTTCGCCAACGCCGATACTATCGTGCGTAAAGACAAAAAAGTGCTTGATGCCCATTAGCGCTGCTATCCTTGCACTTGGCTTTAAATAGTCGCTAAAGATGAAAAATGTCGCTGAAAATGGCAAGAAAAGGCCGTATCTGGCGATGCCATTGTTGATCGCTGCCATGGCGTGCTCTCTGATACCGTAGTGGATATTTTTGCCATTTGGGAAGTCACCCATGCCCTTTAGCTCAGTCTTGTTTGAAGGAGCAAGATCTGCGCTACCGCCGATAAAGCCAGGGAGTTTTTTAGCTATCTCATTTAAAATGACGTGGTTTGTATCTCTTGTGGCTAGTTTTTTGTCGCTAAAGTCTGGAAATTCGATCTTGCTAAAGTCTGGATTAAGAAGTGAGTTTAATAAATTTTTGCCTTCAATGCTTAACGCCTCAACCTTTTTGTTCCACATCGCCTCTTCAAGATCGCCCTTTTCAACTGCACCTCTAAATCTTAAAAGCACGTCCTCGTCGATAGCAAATTTCTTCTCAGGGTCAAAGCCAGCTGCGGCCTTTGCCTTTTTAATGATCTCTTCGCCAAGCGGTGCGCCGTGGCTGTGGTGGCTGCCTTCAAGCTCCATTGCGCCGCGTGCTATGTGCGTGTTTGCGATGATGAGATATGGTGACTCTTTCTCGCTTGCTTGTTCAAGTGCAAATTCGATCTGGTTGTAGTCATGTCCGTCGATGCGTGCGACCTCCCAGCCCTGCGCCTCAAACCTCGCCTTGACGTCCTCGCTAAATGCGATCGCTGTGTCGCCCTCGATCGTGATGTTGTTTGAATCATAAATGAGCACAAGGTTGTCTAGTCTTAAATTTCCTGCGATTGAACATGCCTCGTAGCTTATGCCCTCTTCTAAGTCGCCATCGCCACAAAGGCAGTAAATTTTGTGATCGATTATTTTATTATCTGGTTCATTTAGCACGTTTGCAGCGTATTTTTCTGCCATGGCTAGACCAACTGCATTTGCTACGCCTTGACCAAGTGGTCCAGTAGCCATCTCAACGCCTGGAGTGTGAATTTCTGGGTGTCCTGGGGTGTTTGAGCCAAGTTGGCGAAATTTCTTAAGCTCATCTAGGCTTAGATCGTAGCCACTTAGGTGCAAAAAGCTATAAACCAAGCTTGACGCGTGACCACCGCTAAAAACGAGCCTATCTCTGTTTAGCCATTTTGGATTTTTAGGGTTGTGTTTTAAAAAGTTGCTTAAAACCACCATGATATCGGCTAGGCCCATAGGAGCACCTGGGTGTCCGCTGTTAGCGTTTTGCACCATATCAGCGCACAAAAATCTTATAGTATCGGCTTGTTTTTTTAGCATATGATCTCCTTTTTATTGCGTCAGATTATACAAAAAAGTGATTAAAACTTGCCTTGCGTTTTTGCCCAAAATGTCTAAAAAGTGATATAAATTTACGAAATTTACGCACTATCTTAGATGCTTGTCTGTAAGCTCTAAGATCATTTTTGCGATATTTGCATCTACCTGTTTTAGCGCCTCTTCTATCTCGCAAATAAGCTCATCTTTTTTCTTTTTTGCGCCAGATAGACCAAGTAAATTTGTAAATGAGTTTTTAGCTAAGTCGTTATGCACGGGCTTTCCAGCGGCCACTTCGTCGCTTGTAAGATCGATGATATCATCTTGTATCTGAAAAGCAAGCCCAAGCTTTAGGCCGATATCATAAATTTTCTCGCACTCTTTTTCGTCTAAATTTACTATCACAGCGCCCATTTTTAGGCTTGCAGCGATGAGCTTTGCGGTTTTGTGGATGTGCAAAAAGACTAGCTCATCAAGGCTTAGCATCTTGCCAGAGAGACCAAATTTAGCCTTTGCTCTTTTGATGTCCTCTTTGTTTGTATTTTCAAAAAAACAATCCAGCGCCTGACCTAGCACCATGCCGCTAACGCCAGCATTCTCGCTTAAAATTTCCACGCACTTTATACGAGTGTCAGCTGGCAACTCAGCGCGTGAAATTTCATAAAAAGCATGCGTATTTAGCGCATCTCCTGCAAGTATCGCAGTCGTTTCGTCGTATGTCACATGAAGCGTTGGTGTGCCGCGCCTAAGGCTTGCGTTATCCATTGATGGCAAGTCATCATGGATAAGCGAGTATGTATGCATCATTTCAAGCCCTAAAGCCACTCTCATGGCCTTTTGCGTGAGGCTTTTATCCACACTTTCCACCACACCAAGAAGCAATAGTGCCCTAAAGTGCTTGCCTCCAGCCTTTAGCATAACGCCAAGCGCCTCCTCGTAGCAAGGATGAAAGCTAGGCACCTTTGGTAAATTTTCGTTTAAAAATTTTACAAAGTCCTCAAGTAGGCTCATTTTGGCACTCTTGCAAAAAACTGAAAGTCGTTTCTAGTAAATAAAAGCACGAAATTTTGCAGGTCGCCGATCTTTTCTAAAAGCTCCTCGCGGTTGCTCACGCTCTCTTTGTTGTAGCCTAAAATTTTATCGCCGATCTTGATACCAAAAATCTCAGCATTTGACTTTGGCTCGACCTTTGTAACTATCAAATTTTTATCAACCGTAATGCCATAATCAACCAAAACCTTATCGTCAAACATCGTTTGCGCTTCTTTTGGCATGATGTTAAAGTTAGGCATATCAAGACTTGATGGTGCATTCACTTCTAAGCTTTGATTAAATTTCACATCTCCGCTTACTGGCACCTGAAAAAGCAGCTGCTCTCTATCACGCTTTACGATGATATCTAGTTTTGCGCCCTTTGGAGCAAAAAGCACCATCTCATTTAGCTCTCTTAGACTCTTTGGTTTTATGCCATTTATACTAACAAGCTCATCATCTACCATCATCATCTTGCCGCGGCCTAGTGGATCAACAAGACCCACAAAAAATTTATCCTCTTTTTGCAAGAATTTCACGCCGATATCGCCGTAATATACGTCATCGTAAGATACAAAGTGCTTTAAATAGCGATTTGGTATAAATTTATCAGCTCCAACAGCTATGCCTATCATCTTGCAACAAGGTGTGTTTATCTCGCCAGTCGCGTTATACTCGAAGCTTAATGTGTCAAAGTCGCCTAAATTTTGCCCTAAAGACTTGATGTGACCCATGACGGTGTTATTTGCGTCGTTTAAAATGCCAACCCAAGTGCTCTTTTTTATGCGCTCCTCATTGGTCTCATCAGCCATCACAACAGGGCTTAGCTCCTTGCTAGAGCGCACTAAAAAAAGCTGCAAATATGGGTCAAATTTGACATATTCGCCAAGTGGAGCTCCTTCGCTTTTTGGCACTGCGATCAAATTTTTAGTGATAGCCACGCCAAAGTGTTTATTTACCGAGACGATTGAGTTTTTATTCTTTTCAAAGCAGGCGTTAAAGTCCTCTTGCGTAGGTCTAGGATCAGCGTTTAGGCAAAGCGCTGATAGCAAAAATGCAAGGGCAAATTTATAATTTAGTCTCATTTTATCCCCATCGAAGCAAGGCCGCCAAGCATCCTTGAAGCGGTGTTTTTCTTATCGGCCTCAACTGATTTTAGCACGTCATTTACGGCGCTTATTAGCAAAATTTGCATGCTCTCTTTATCTTCAAGCAAGCTATCATCTATGCTGATATCAAGTATCTCGCCGCTACCGTTTGCTCTCACGCTCACTAGTCCGCCACCGCTTTTTGCGCCAAATTCTTTATTTTTGCTCTCTTCTTCCATCTGCTTGGCCTGCTTTTGCACATCCTCAAGCATCTGCCCCATCTTTGAAAAGTCAAATCCCTCAAACATCGCCTACTCCTTTATGATCTCGTTTTTGTTATTTACATGCACGATGGTTGGCTTAAATTTCTTAGCCTTTTTAAATTTCATACTAGCATAAGCCACGATGATGACCACGTCGCCAACACAGACCTTTCTAGCAGCCGCGCCGTTTAGGCAAATTTCGCCTTTTTTGCCCTTGATCACGTATGTGGCAAATCTCTCGCCGTTATTTACGTCTAAAATTTCAACCTTTTGATTTTCTATCAAATTTGCAGCTTTCATTAGCTCCTCGCCGATGCTGATCGAGCCAACATAGTTTAAATTTGCGTCTGTTACGACAGCTCTGTGGATCTTGCTAGCTAAAATTTCTATATTCATTTTCTGCCTTGTTTAGTTTATTTGCACTCTATCACTGGTCTGTTTGCTAAAAATTTCTCGTTAAATTTCTCTGCCTTTAGCGTCTTTTCTAGCTCGTCAAGGGTTTTGAAATTTCTAGCAAAAGATACGCCAACTAGTCCACACTCGCTCATTTTGGCAACGTCTAGAGTTATCTCGTAGCTGTTAAATTTTGGATTATTTGGCTCTGGATAGTAAATTTCCTCACGGTAAGAGCTGTCGTTACCTATCTTTTCTATCTTAAATTTGCCCTTTTTTGGATCTGTGGTTTTTTTTATCGCTGTTATAAAATCATCTATGTTTTTGATGCTTGGCGCATAGGTAACGCTGATTAGCTTACTCCATCCATAGCCGCCCTCATCTTCCAAATAATACTCCACCGTAAATTCATTTTGGTATTTTTGGTGATAAATTTGGCCGTCATACTCTATATTTTGAGGTAGGTTGCTCACCAGATAGCTCTTTTGGTTTGCGCTAGATTGTAGCTTTTGCGGCTCTTTTTGAGCGGTGGCACATCCTAGTAGCAGCGCACTACAAGCAGACACAAGGGCTAAATTTAAAATCTTCATCGTTTTTCCTTTCGTAAGCTAGTTAGATAAAATTTCAAGCACTACTTCTTTGTCGCTAAATGGGTGCTTGACGCCCTTTATCTCCTGATATGGCTCGTCGCCTTTGCCAAGTATGACAAGCGCCCAGCCAGGCTCAAGCTTGCTAATGGCTAGAGCGATCGCCTCTTTGCGGTTGGCGTTTCGTATCAAATTTTCATTTTGGCTCATGCCAGCGCAAATTTCATCGATTATGCTCTCTGGTTCTTCGCTTCTTGGATTGTCACTAGTGACTATGCAAATTCTTGCGTATTTTTGGGCTATTGCTCCCATTTTAGGGCGCTTTGTCCTATCTCTGTCGCCGCCTGCGCCAAAGACTGCGATCAAATTTAGATGTCTAAGCGAGTTTAGTACCTTTTCGATGCCATCTGGCGTATGGGCAAAATCCACGATGACTAGCGGATCGGTGCTAACGACCTCCATCCTGCCGCTCACGCCTTTAAATTTACTTATCGCCTTTGAAAGTGCGGCTGCGTCTGGGCGCTCTAGCAGGCAAACGGCGCCAAGAGCTGCGATTAGATTGTAAAGATTAAACTCGCCTTGAAGGCTTGAGTCTATCTCCACATCGCCATTTGGCGTCTTGATAACTGCGTCTATGCCGTCCTTTAGCCCATAAACTATCGGCGCAAAGCTAGCTGGCTTTTTGATCGCGTATGTATAGGCATTTTTTGGGTTAAATTTAACTCCGCCATCGTCAATGTTTATGAGCTTTACGCTCTCATCGTCAAAAAAGCTTGATTTTACCCTGGCATACTCCTCCATGCTCTTGTGGTAGTCGAGATGGTCTTGAGTTAAATTTGTAAAAATTTTAAGGGCAAATTTCAAGCTCTCTATGCGCTTTTGAGCGATCGCGTGCGAGCTAACCTCCATCACGAAGTACTCACAGCCCTGCTCGCTGGCTGCTTTTAGGTATGAGAGCGTCTTTAAAATGGCACTTGTCGTAAGCGCCTTGTCATCTATCTGCTCACCCTCTATAAATGCCCCTCTGGTGCCACTTAGTCCGCATTTTTTGCCTAAATTTCGCAAAGTCTCGTAGATAGCCGCAGCCGTTGTGGTCTTGCCATTGGTGCCTGTGATGCCAACTATCTTTAGATTTTCATCGATCTTTAAAAGTTTTTTGCACTCTTCAAGGGTGATTATCTTAGCGCCCTTTTTTACCGCGTCCTCTGCAAATTTCGCATTTGCAGTAGTTTGCACAAAGTATACACCCTGCTCGCACTCGTTTGAGTCATCTGTTATGAAGCTATTTTCTACTGATATTTTCATCGTTTTGTCTTTTTTGTATCTCTTTAAAAAGCTGATCTATACGCTCGTCGCCGCCAAACATCACCGCCGCACTCTCAAGGTAGTTCATGCTCATATCGATGAAGTCATTTTTTATCAAATTTCCTAAAAATTCCAAAAAATCGTCTTTGTTTGAGATCATGACCTTGGTTGAAAACATGATGTTTTCAAAGACCTTTTTAAAGCTGCCATCCTTATAAACAGCCCTTTTAAAGTCCTCGTAGCTGATCGCGTCTTGCTCTTCAAAGTACTCGCTCTCCTCGTCTCTGGACTCTAAAATTTTTAAAATTTCCTCCACGCCCTCGTCGTCTTCGCCGGCTCTTACCTTAGCCATATAGTAGTCAAACAAAAGCTTTGCCTCTTCGGCATTTTCCTCGCCAAGAGAGCAAATTTGTATCAAAAATAGTAAATTTCTCTCTTGCGTCTTTTCGTAGGCTAGTGAAAAGTAAAAGATCGCGTCTTTAAATTTAGAGCGTTTGAAATATTTTATGCCTATTTTTTTATAATCTATCAATGTCAAATTCCTCGCCTATTGGGACATTTATGACCTCAAGCTCTGGATGAATGTCTATGCGAAGCTGCCTTTCGATGCCGTATTTTAGCGTGGTTGTGCTAGCTGCGCATCCGTGACAATGTCCTGTGAGTCTTACGTAAATTTTGCCGTTTTTTATGCCAAGTAGCTCCATGCCGCCGCCGTCATTTTCAAGCATCGGTAGCACCTTTTGCAAACTCGCAGTCACTGGTTTTAAAAGCTCTTCATCACTAAATGGGATCATATTTTTTCCTTAAATTTTTTAGCTATTATAGCAGATAAAGTGCAAACAAACGTTTTCCAGGCTTTTGCTGGGGGCGTTTTGACTTTAAATTTTGGTGGTTTTTTGTGGAGAAAAAGGGCAAATTTGCCCTTTAAGTTTAGTTTAGTAGAAGTGATTTTATATCGATTTTATGCTCTATCATCTTGCTTTCAAGCATAAATTCTTGCGTAGCCTCAAGCGCTTTTATATCATCAGCCGTGATCTTTGAGCTAAAGTCATACTGAGGATACATGCTCTTTACCGCATCTATGCTAAGCCCAGTCTCTTCAGCCGTAAATTTAAGCGCCTCATCCTCATTTGCTTTGATGTAGGCCAAAATTTCATCCTGAGCCTTTTTAAATTTCTCAACTACATCTTTGTGCTTTTTATAAAACTCTCCGCTTGTTGCCGTGACGATGACTGGAGTGATGACACCTTTGCCAGTTGTCACTACATTTAGGCCTGATTTTTGAGCGTTGTAGGCCGCTGGTCCTGCAAGAAGCGCTGCATCAACGCTGCCGTTTTCAAGTGCAGCTTGCGCAGCTGGGATGCCCATAGAGATGAACTCTACGTCGTTTATGCTAAGTCCGCCAAGAGCTAGGTATCTCACCAAAAGCTCGTTTAAGATAGTGCCTTTTGGGCCTGCTACTTTTTTGCCTTTTAGATCTTTTGGCGACTTGATGTTTTTATCTTTAGAAAATATAACAAAGGCCTCTGGCGCCCTTGAATAGGCACTTATGATCTTTATATCAGCCTTATTTGCAGCCGCAAGTATGACTGAAGTGCCGCCCACGCAGTTTAGAAACTGGAGCGAATTTGAAGCGAGCGCTTGCGTTTGTTTAGCACCCGAGGTGATCTCAGAGTACTCGACTGGCACGCCAAAAGACTTCGCATAAAAGCCTTTAAATTTATCGACGATCGATGGGACGTTTAGCGGCGATTTGACGTAGGTCATGCCGATCTTATCTAAGCCCTCGCTTGCGTTTGCGACTAGACAAAGCAAAGAGGCCGCACACAAAACCTTAAAAAACTTTCTCATACTTGCTCCTTTTAAAAATTTGCAAGATTATATAATCTTTTGCTTCATTTTGGTTTTAATTATCATTTTATTTGCCTAAATTTCACTCAAAATTTTGCGTTTTATCGCTATTAACTCATCGCTTAGCAGATCTCTTGGCCTTGCTAAATTTGATAGCTCGTAGTTTGACTTTATCCCGCCCTTTTCAAGCAAGATGATCTCATCAGCTAAAAATAGCGCCTCGTCGATGTTATGAGTGACAAAAAGGATGGTTTTGCCAGCTTGTATTTTTAAAATTTCAGCTTGCATGCTAGCTCTAGTAAACGCATCAAGTGCGGCAAATGGCTCATCCATTAGGATCAAATTTGCCTCGTACGCAAGGACTCTAGCAAGCGAAACGCGCGAGCTCATACCACCAGAGAGCTGCGAAACGCTGGCAAGTTTAAAGTCGCTAAGCCCTATCATAGATATCAAACTACCTATCTTTTCAGCCTCAATCTCCTGCTTTTTAAGTGGGAAAACGATGTTTTCATAGACGTTTAGAAACGGCATGAGACGGGGCTCTTGAAAGACAAAGCCGATCTTTGCTTGCTCTTTAAATTTTATCTCGCCCTGACTAATGCTCTCAAGGCCTGCAATAAGCCTTAAAAGCGTAGTTTTGCCGCATCCGCTTCTACCTAGTATGACGGTGATCTTATCTTTTTTTATGCTTAAATTTAGCTCTCTCAAAACGTCGATACGCTTTTGGCCTATAAAAAAATGCTTAGATAAATTTGAAATTTCTATCATTTTCCACCTCGCAAAAGGCTAAATTTCGCTATCAAAAGTAAAAATATCCTATCTATGAGCACGCCGCAAATGCCGATCGTAAAAATGCCGACAAATATCCTATCTGCACGCGAAAGCTCCTCTGCGTCAAGTATGAGATATCCCAGCCCGCTTGAAGCCGCTATCATCTCAGCTCCTATGATCGCGCGCATAGCGTAGCCAAAGCCTATTCGCATGCCGACAAAGATATCTTTTAGCGCGCTTTTTATGATGATCTTGTAAAAAATTTCAAATTTACTAAAGCCAAAAATTTTACCAACCTCGATGAGCTTTATATCACAGCTCGTTAGCCCCTTTTGGATGCTAAGAAACATCGGAAAAAACGAGGCTAGGATGATAATGATGATCTTTGGCGTCTCGTTTATGCCAAACCAAAGCACCAAAATGGCGATCAAACTAAGCGGCGGTATATTTCTAAAAAACTCCAGTATCCACTCGTAATAAACGCTGATCTTTGGCAAAAGTGCCGCTATACCGCCAAGCACGAGCGCTAGAGCAAACGAGAGCGCGTAGCCTGCAAATATACGCTTGAAGCTGATGATAGTATGCGTAGCAAGCTCGCCGCTTAGGCTCATGCTATGCATCGTCTTAAATGTCGTCGCTGGACTTGGCAAGATATATGGCGTAAAAATTTCTAGCTCGCAAACGACCTGCCAGATCGCAAAGATCACTAGGATCAAAATGCTCTTTTTAAAAATTTCCCTCACAGCCCATCTCCGTTGTGACAGCCGTTTTCGCAGTATAAAAACTCGATGATCTGGTAGTTTTTAAGCTCGCTAAATTTATATGAAAGGGCGTTTTCTATCTTCTCTTTACTGCTAAGACTTAGTGTTTTTACGCCCAAATTTGTAAAAAAGCCTGGCGGTATCGGACTTTGCTCGATGTTGCACATCTTTAAATTTATAGCGTTTTGCTCCCTAAAGCTTCTCCATGTCAAAAATGTAGTTCGCGCTAAATTTAGCCCTCTGCCAAGCTGGGCTAACTCCTCGCAAGGCGTCGTCACGTAAAGCCACTCGTCCTCTTTTAGCTTTGCGCTTAGCTCAAGCGCGCTTTCTATTAAAATGGGGTTTAAATTTGAGATGAATGCGGCCTGCTCTTTGAAATTTGCCCTGATGAAATTTACAGCCCTCGGACAGCGGCTATCGTAAATAAGCTCACTTTGCGCAAGAGCGTTTTTGTATGCGTTTTTTACGCTTTTAACGTGGTCTTTTTCGCACTCTACTACGCTAAAGCCTTTGTCTTGCAAAATTTCTTTAAGTGCGGCAAAGTCGTAGATATTTTTTACAACAGGATTTAACCAAACCACTTTTTTCATAAGAGCTCCCGTCAAATTTAAAGACAAAATGTAATAATCAAAATCAAAATTGTATCACTTGAAAGTAAAAAGATGGCTTTGGAGGTTAAATTTATAAAAACAGCTAGACTTTTACGTCTAAATTTCGCTTTTTCTGGCTTTTCTCCATTAGCTTTAGTATGTCTATGCCGCTTTTTTCAAGGCGCATTAGCTCCTTAAGATAGGCAAATTTCTCATCTTTATTGATATCGTAGGTCGCTAGTTTCTCGCTTCGGCCGATCACTGAGGCATAGACCTTGTTGCCGTCAAGTTTGTCGGTGTTTTGTACATTGTAAAGCGACAGCACGCCCTCTATCACCTCTTTAAATTTTGCCCCGCTTTTCATGCCAGCCCTCACGAGCGTGAAAAATCTCTGCCTGCTCTCATCGTCAGTGAAATTTATGCTTTGCAGCGTCTGGTACTCGATCGGCGGCTTGTTCGTGCTAGTTAGCATGGAAATGCCCTTTTTGCCTACCGTTATGCTCTCCACGCCGACCCTCTCGCCAAGATATTGCCTCAGCGCATAGTCCAGCCACCTATCTTTAAATTCTTCTACGCTCATGTCCTTATCAAGTATCTCAAAGCCCTCCACGTGGCTCTTGTGTCTAAGTCCGAGTAAGGTGCCGCTATCATCTTTTGACGTGTACTCTTTTGCGAAGAGATCAACGTTTGTTGGATAGTATCCGATGATCGATTCGTAAAGTCTTCCAAAACCAAGCGCCTCGGTCTGACTAACAAAGCTTTTAAGCTCATTTATCTCATCTTGGTTCATTTGCTTGTCATATCCCATGAGTTTGCCCCAGATGCTTATCTTGCCATTAGCGGCCATGCCTGTGAGCGAGTAGTCTTTAGCAAATTTTAGTGGCTCTTCATCTTTGCTAAATTTGCTCTCGTTTGTGCGACTTAAATTTATCTGCTCGCTGCTTTGGTTGGTCTTTTTGGGTAAATTCTGAGATGAGAAATTTAAGGAATTTTCGTCTGAAGTTGGTTTAATATGGCTAGCGCTTTGCTCCCTAATATTTTGAAAGCCACTATATAAATTTACATTAGCTCCATTTATGCCACCTATCATCTCAAATCCTTTGTAAGATAGTTAAAACAAATATCGTCTCTTTTAGAGTAAAATTTAGAAATTTGTAGAGTTTGACTTGTAAATTTAGGCTGGCTTGGAACTGGATAAATTTAGACATTTGAGAAGGCTGGAATTTAGAATTTACTTTGTAGAATTCGCATGTATCGGCTTTTATTGTATCTGGTTCATATATTTTGGTTTAGTTTTATCATATCTAGTCTATATATTTGGTTTTGAATTTATCATATACAACTCTTTTATCATATCATAGGCTATTTCAGATCAAATTTATGTCATCTTATCCGCCACCACAACTACATTAGCCAAGCCATTTTTGTAGTCTATCAAAATTTAGAATTTTGCAACTTTTTGGATTATAAATTTTAAATTTGTTTTTTAAATAATTTAAATTTGAGAAAGTTCGTATAGATAATTTACCCTGCTTTTTGTTTTGCATTTTAAATATATAGCCTTAATCCTAAAATTTCGCAAAATAGCTTATAAATTTGACCCAGAAACACTCAAAATAGAAATAACCCGCCTAAAGCAAATATCACAAAAAATCAACGAAGTAAAATTTAAAAACTACTAGATCTAAATTTAGAAATTTATGGTGTTAGCTTTGAAATTTAATAGATAAGTTGAGCTAGAACTTTAAAACCTAATTTTGGAGGTTTTTGACATAAATCAAAAAGCGTCTGCTTGCGTTTTTATGCTTTAAAACCGCTATAAATTTACTTATACCAACTATTTTAACCTATCGCATCAGCTCATCTAAAAGCCACGAAATAAAATTTATAATGCTCCGACTTGTAAATTTGCCACAGACTAAAATGGATAAATTTAAACAAAATTTTTAAAAAATAAACGTAGAAAGATAAATTTAGAAAGAAAAGAGAGCCAGATAGGCTCTCTGGGGATTATTCAGCTACTAGCTCTATATAAGCCATCTCAGCTGCATCGCCTCTGCGAACGCGAGTTTTGATGATTCTTGTATAGCCACCGTTGCGCTCTTTAAATTTTGGAGCTACTTCAGTAACTAGCTTATTTGTAGTCTCTTTGTCTTGCAATGAAGCAAATACTGCTCTGTGAGCGTTAGAGTCGCCCTTTCTAGCTCTTGTGATAAGCTTTTCAACATAGCTTCTAAGCTCTTTTGCTTTTGGTAAAGTTGTCTCTATCTTTTCGCTTTTGATGATAGCTATCGCTAAATTCTTAAGCAATGCAGATCTATGAGATGACGTTCTACCAAGTTTGCGATATCCGTGTTTATGTCTCATCTATTGTCCTTTTATTCTTTTGCACTCATTTGTGATTTTAGCTCGGTTATTTTCTTTCTGAGTTGCTCTTTGCTATCTTTTAACACATCGACACCAACTGGATAGCCTATCTCTTCCATAACCGCTTTTATCTCTTCAAGAGATTTTTTACCTAAATTTTTAAGCTCTTTAAGCTCATTTTCGTCCATCAACGCAAGCTCACCGATAAATCTAATATCGGCTTTGTCAAGGCAGTTAAAACTTCTAGCGCTTAAATTTAGATCTTCTACACTAGAAAGTAGCTTTGAGAACTCGCCGCTTGCACTTGAACTAGCAACTGGGGCACTAACGTCAATATCTAAAATTCCTTTAAATACTGACATTTGTTGATACATAGCTTCTAAACAATTTTTAAAAGCTTCTACTGGACCAACTTGACCATCTGTTGTTATCGTAAATACGATCTTCTCGTAGTCTGGGTCATCTTCAACCAAGACGTTTTGTATCTCATAAACTGCTTTTTTAACAGGTGTAAAGAAAGCGTCCAGTGCGATGTACTCGTCTTCGATCTCTTCTCTGATCTCTTCACTAGGAACATATCCGATACCTTTTTGGATGATAACTGAGAAATTTAACTCAGCATCTTCGTTGATGGTTGCAAGATATGCGTCTGGATTAACGATCTCAACTAGGTCGTTATTTAGGTCAGCTCCAGTTATCTCTTTTGGTCCTTTAAAGCTATACTCTATAACTTCACGCTCGCTGCCGCTTTTTAATTTAAATCTGATCTTCTTCAAATTTATAATAAAAAATGCCACGTCTTCAAGCATGCCGCGCATACTATCAAATTCGTGACTAACGCCTTTTATCTTTACACCGATAGGAGCAAAGCCTACCGTACTTGTGTAAAGAAGACGGCGTAGTGGGTGAGCCAAAGTAACAGCATAACCTGCTTCAAAAGGATATGCTGTAATGTTAGCTACATTTTCGCTAACACTTTTAACTTCTATTTCAGTTGGCATATAAGCTGATGTAGTAATCTTTCTCATCTTTATACCCTCTATTATTTTGAGTAAAGCTCTACTATAAATCTTTCCTCAACAGGAATGATAACCTCTTCTCTTTCTGGATTTCTAGTGAAAATTCCAAATTTTTTCTCTTTTTCCACATCTACCCAAGCAACGATGCCAGTTTGAGCTGTAAGGTCGATCGCGCGAATGATTTGTGGATTGTTTTTAGATTTCTCAGCAACTTCTACTTTAGAGCCTGGCTCCACTCTGTAAGATGGGATATCCACTCTCTTGCCATTTACTAAAATATGTCCGTGAGTTACTAGCTGGCGAGCAAAACGACGAGTCGTTGCAAAGCCCATTCTGTAAACAACATTGTCTAATCTTTGTTCTAATAGTTGAACCAAAAGAGCACCAGTGTTGCCCTCGCGGCGTGCTGCTTCTTGAAACAATCTTCTAAATTGTTTCTCTGAAACGCCATACATAAATTTAGCTTTTTGCTTCTCACGAAGTTGTAAGCCATATTCGCTTATTTTTGCTCTTCTTTGTCCATGTTGTCCTGGTGCATAAGGTCTTTTTTCTAAAGCGCTTTTACCAGCAAGTCTTCTTTCGCCTTTTAACGCAAGAGACACACCAAGACGTCTTTCTAATTTTTCAACAGGTCCTGTATATCTAGCCATAATAATTTCTCCTAATTTTCTCTAATTATACGCGGCGGCGTTTTGGCGGTCTGCAACCATTGTGTGGTAAAGGTGTGATATCTTTGAAGAAAGTTACTTTTATACCTTCAACACCACCTACACTCTTCACAGCCGTTTCACGTCCGCTACCTGGACCTTGAACCTTGATGCCAACTTCTTTTATGCCGTGTTCTTTTGCTTTATTTAAAGCATCTTCTACAGCTTGTTGAGCTGCATAAGGAGTTGATTTTTTACTACCTTTAAAGCCTAAGCCACCTGCACTACTCCATGCAATAGCATTTCCCATTTCATCAGTTACAGTTACCATAGTGTTGTTAAATGTTGCACTGATATAAACGATACCTTTGGCTATGCTTTTTCTAACTACTTTTTTCTTAACAATTTTTCTTTTCGCCATTTATTATCCTTTAACCCTTGCCTTACTTAGTAGCTGCACCGACAGTTTTACGTCTGCCTTTTCTGGTTCTAGCATTAGTTTTAGTCTTTTGACCACGAACAGGAAGACCCTTTCTGTGGCGAAGACCTCTATAACTTCCAAGATCCATAAGAGCTTTGATATCCATAGCAACTTGTTTTCTCAAATCACCCTCAACGATATGGTGCTCTTGAATTTCTTTACGGATAGCTGCTGCTTCGTCTTCGCTAAGCTCGTAAACTCTCTTATCATAAGAAATTCCAGCTGCGTCAAGGATTTGACGAGATTTGTAAAGACCTATACCATAGATATAAGTCAAACCATACTCTATTCTCTTTTTGTTTGGTAAATCTACACCTGCAATACGTGCCATGCCTTATCCTTGTCTTTGTTTATGTTTTGGATTTTCGCAGATAACACGAATTATGCCACTACGTTTGACAATTTTACATTTGTCACACATCTTCTTTACAGAAGGACGAACTTTCATTTTAGTCTCCTAAAAATTTATTCCACTTTTTTAGGGGCTGCATCAGGTCTAAAGAAATAATTTAAACCAACTATTTTCAAAATAAGTGGGGAACTTTGAAAATAATTCTTCATACAGCTTTTCGCAAAGCTTGGATTTTACCCAAAACCAGCTTTAAATTTACTTAGCATATTTGCCACAAAATCAAATTTACTTATATCTATAAGTGATCCTGCCCTTGTCTAGGCTATATGGCGTAAGTTCTACTTTTACGCGGTCGCCAGGCATTATCTTTATATAATGCATTCTCATCTTTCCGGCGATATGACATAAAATTATATGTTTGTTGTCAAGCTCAACTTTAAAAGTTGCATTTGGCAGTGCTTCAACAACATTTCCATCAATCTCAATGACATCGTCTTTTGCCACAAACTCTCCTTTCTCTAAATTTGCTATAAATTTTATGCTTGGCTTAAAATTTCGGCTTTGCCATTAACTATCGCCATGCAATGCTCATAATGACTAGTTCTCAAACCATCTTTTGAGGTTACTTTCCAGTTATCGCTTCCTAAAACTGGCGTGCCATCTTTTTGGCAGATCATCGGCTCTATACAAAAAACCATTCCCTCTTTTATTTTTGGTCCAGCTTTTGGATTGTTTCCTTCGATATAGTTTGGAATTTCTGGCTCTTCGTGTGGCCTTTTGCCTATGCCATGACCGCAATATCCGCGCAAAGGTACATATCCTCTACCAAGAATAAATTTCTCAAGCTCATAGCTAATCTCTTTAAAGTGCATACCAGCTCTTATAAAATCAATCGCAAAATATAGCGCATCTTTTGAGCAAGCGATCAAAGCTTCGTCTTCTTTTGAAATTTTACCAACTCCAAATGTCCTAGCCGAATCACCAAAATAACCATCTAAATTTGAACCAATATCTACACTAACGATATCGCCCTCTTTTAGCTTGTACTCATTTGGAATTCCGTGGATCACCACTTCATTGACGCTTATGCAAGCTGCATTTGGAAAGCCATAAAGCCCTTTAAAGGCTGGTTTTGCTCCAGCGGCTCTTATCATATCTTCGCAAATTTTATCTATCTCAAGAAGTGAAATTCCAGGTTTTATGATCGTAGAAACATGATCAAGTGTTCGAGCGACGATCTTGTTCGCCGCTCTCATTTTCTCTATCTCAGCTGGTCTTTTTAGCGTGATAGCCATTTTATAGACCTACTGCACTTAGAGTTTGGTATTTGTTTGTATAAGACTGAGCCTCTATACGTCTCATCGTATCAAGTGCTACCGAAACCACGATAAGAACTGATGTACCGCCAAAATAAAATGGTACGCCCATAGTCTTTACAAGTACCCAAGGTAATGTTGAAATGATACCCAAGTACAAAGCTCCACCTAAAGTTAGCCTGCCAGCTACTTCATTTAGATAGCTAGCTGTACTCTCGCCTGGTCTAACACCTGGGATAAATCCGCCTTGTTTCTTTAAATTTTCACTTATATCTTTTGTGTTAAACACGATAGATGCATAGAAAAACGCAAAGAAGATGATAAATAAAAATGTCAAAACATTAAACATATAGCCATTTGGACTTAAAAAGTCGTTGATAGCTTGGATTACTGGATTTGTGCTAGCCTGCAAAATAGTACTTGGAAACATCAAAATCGCACTAGCAAATATCGGTGGAATAACGCCACTTAAATTTACTTTGATCGGTATATAGTTCATTATACGTTTGTTTTGATTTTCCATTATCACTTTTCTTGAGTAAGAAATAGGGATACGTCTTTCGCCCATCTCGACGAAGATAATAGCTCCAATGGTAGCTAAAATGATCACCAAAATAGCGATGACTGTTAGAAAATTCATCTCAGAAGTATTTACCAAATTTACAGTTCCGCCGATCGCACTAGGTATGCCAGAGACGATGCCCGCAAAGATGATAAGACTTATACCGTTGCCTATACCGCGCTGCGTGATCTGTTCACCTATCCACATAAGTAGCATAGTGCCAGTTAGCATAGATACAGCAGAGATCGCGATAAATAAATTCATATCTATCATGATAGCTTGCTCGCCACCACGACCGCTTAAGCTTTGAAGTCCGATAGAGACGCCGATTGATTGTACAAGAGTGATAACGATAGTCGCATAACGTATGATTTGCATATATTTTTGCATACCGTCGCGCTCTTTTTTCATCTGACCTAACTTTGGAAATGTCGCTGCTAGAAGCTCCATGATGATCGAAGCTGTGATGTAAGGCATAATGCCTAGAGATATGATACTTAAACGCTCAGCGGCCTTACCACTAAACATATTAAATAGACCCAAGGCGTTGCTATTGTTTGAATTGAAAAATTCTTTAATTACGTCGACATTAACACCAGGAACTGGCACATAAGCCAGTATCCTGTATGCGAACAAAAATGCCAACGTGATCAAAATCTTGTTGGTCAGTGTTTTATCCATTATTTTGTTCCGCTAACGCTAACGTTCTCGTCTTTGATCTTTGAAGCAAGAGCTTTTGCGCTTGCACCGATTAGTTTTATCTTAGTAACGCTCTTTGAAATTTTATGAACGCTAGCTATTGTTGCGATTGAAATTTCCGCAAGCTCTTTTATAGCTGCGATCTTTTCAACATTGATAACATAAGGTTTTTCAAATTTAGAAGCAAAGCCTACCTTTGGAAGACGTCTTTGAAGTGGTTGTTGTCCGCCCTCAAAGCCTCTTTTTTCATTGTAGCCTTTTCTTGCTCTTTGACCTTTGTTACCTTTGCCAGCAGTTTTGCCATTGCCACTGCCTTGACCACGACCTATTCTTTTAGTTGCATGAGTTGAACCTGCAGCAGGTGTTAATTTTTCTAATGCCATCTTAACTCCTTTCTCTTAGCTTTTTAGCAAACTAAGTGCTTTTATAGTAGCACGAACGACGTTTGCTGAGTTGTTTGAGCCAAGTGATTTAGTAAGGATATCCTTAATACCTGCAAGCTCGATAATAGGACGTGCACTACCACCAGCGATAACACCAGTACCCTCGCTAGCTGGGCGAAGTAACATTCTACTTGCGTTGTATTTTACCTCTACATCGTGAGGGATAGTTGTGCCCTTGATCTTAACGTGGATAATATTTTTAAATGCGTCGTCAATCGCTTTTCTCATCGCATCTGGCACCTCTTTAGCTTTGCCATATCCAAAGCCAACTAGGCCATTTCTATTACCAACAACAACTAAAGCTGTAAATCTAAATCTACGACCACCTTTAACAACCTTTGTAACCCGACCGATATCGACGATTACTTCTTCAAATTCTTCTCTATTATATTTTTCCATCGATTTTCCTTTGGGTTATAGCTTGATGCCATTTTCTCTTAAAGCTTCAGCAAATGCTGCGATAACGCCATGGTATAAATAACCATTTCTATCAAAAATCACAACATCTATCTTCTTAGCTTTTAAAGCCTTAGCAAATTCTTTAGCTAAAGTGACCGCACCTTCTTTATTTGCTTTTATGCCTATTTTTCTACCATCAACTGCAGCTAGGGTAGTAGCTGTAACGTCGTCAATCGCTTGAACATAAAGAGTCCTGTTTGATTTGAAAATAGAAACTCTTGGGCAAGTTGCAACACCAGAAATTTTACCTCTGATTCTTCTTTTTCTCTTAATTCTAAGAGCGATTTTTCTTTTTAGTACTTTTGCTGTCATTTACCGCCCCTTACTTCTTAGATGTCTTGCCCGCTTTGCGGATGATACGTTCTTCTAGATATTTAACGCCTTTGCCTTTGTATGGCTCAGGTGGTCTAAATCCTCTAACTTGAGCAGCCACTTGACCTACTACTTGTTTATCGTCACCTTTGATAGTAATAACGTTTTTATCAACGCTAGCTTCAACGCCTGCTGGTAGCTCATAGTTGATAAGGTGTGAAAAACCAAGAGAAAGCTCTAAAATTTTACCTTTTGCAGCTGCTTTGTAGCCAACGCCGTTGATCTCAAGCTGGCGAGTAAAGCCATGAGTGATACCAGTTACGATGTTGTTAGCAAGTGCTCTATATGTTCCCCAGTAAGCTCTGCTTTGGCGATCTTCGCCCTTTGGAGCAAAAACTATATGACCATTTTCTATCTTGACATCAACGTGACCTTTTGTGTCAAGCTCTTTTAAGTGATTGCCCTTTTTAAATTTTAGGACATTATTTTCAACGCTAACGTCTACACCACTTGGGATAGCGATAGGCTGTTTTCCAATACGTGACATTTTTTTCCTTTACTTGTCTAGGGTGTTCCTACATTTACGAATAAACACCACAATGCCGTAAATTTGATCGTCAAATTTGACGAAACCTGACTAAATTTAGCCTGGGCGAAATATAAAATTTCACCTAGCTAAAAAGAAATTTTAACCTTAAGCTATAAGGTCAAAATAGCGTTTTTAACGCAGTTTATTACCAAACGGTGCAAAGAACCTCGCCGCCAACGCCAGCTTTACTTGCCTCAATACCGCTCATAACGCCTTTGCTTGTGCTAACGATAACTGTTCCGTAACCATTTTTAAAACGCTTAATGTCGTCTTTGCCTTGATAAACGCGGCGACCAGGTTTTGACACCCTTTTAAGCTCGTTTATAACGCTTCTGCCGTACTCATCATACTTTAAAACTACGTTTATAAATTTCTTGCTACCTTCTTCGATAACGTTGTAGCTCTCTACATAGCCTTTTGCTGCAAGGATAGAAAGAGTAGCCTCAACAACCTTAGAATGAAGCAATTTCGCAGTCTCAAGTCTTCTCATACTTGCATTTCTAATGCGTGTTAATCCATCTGATATTAAATCGTTCAACATTTCTCTTCCTTACCAACTTGCTTTTTTAAGACCAGGTATTAGGCCTTCGTTAGCCATTTTTCTTAGGCAAACACGGCAAATTCCAAAATCTTTATAAACAGAGTGCGGACGACCGCAAATTTGGCATCTAGTATAGCCGCGAACCGCAAATTTTGGCTTGCGTGCAGCTTTTGCTATCATTGATTTCTTTGCCATTTTACTTTCCTTTTGCAAACGGCACACCAAATAGCTCTAGCAATTTGAATGCCTCTTTATCATTTTTAGCCGTAGTAGCAATCGTAATATTCATACCATGAGTTCGTAAAATTTTATCATACTCAACCTCTGGAAACATTAGCTGCTCACTAAGACCGAAGTTATAGTTTCCACGTCCATCAAAGCCATTTTTTGGAAGACCACGGAAGTCTTTAACTCTTGGAAGAGCAACGCTAATTAGCTTATCTAAGAAAGCATACATTTGCTCTTTTCTCAAAGTTACTTTGATACCAACAGGAAAACCTTCGCGAACTTTAAAGCCAGCAACTGATTTTTTAGCATCAGTGATAACCGCTTTTTGTCCAGCGATAAGTGAAATGGTATCAGCCATATTTTGAAGCACTTTCTGATCTTTCGCAGAGTCTCCAGCGCCTACACTGATCACGATCTTCTCGAGCGCAGGGATAAGCATTGGATTTTTGATGTCAAATTCTTTTACGAGAGCTGGCTTGATAGTTTCGTTAAATTTATCTTTTAATCTACTCATATCTCTTATCCTTCAACTTTCGCGACGTTTGATATGTCAATTGGCATCTCTTTATTTACGTGACCACCATTTGGAGTTTTTTCGCTTGGTTTGATAGCTTTTTTAGCTACTTTGCATCCCTCAACTATAACCTGACCTTTTTTTGCAAGAACTGCTAAAATTTTACCAGTTTTGCCTTTATCGTCACCAGCGATAATCTTTACAGTATCGCCTTTTTTGACTTTAAATTTTACATTAGCCATTATAAAACCTCCGGAGCTAGCGAAACAATCTTCATAAAGTTAGCATATCTAACTTCACGTCCAACTGGTCCAAAAATACGAGTGCCGACTGGCTCTTTTTTGCTATCAAGTATAACAGCTGCGTTCTCATCAAAGCGGATTAACGAACCATTATCTCTTTGAACCTCTCTTTTAGTTCTTACAACAACAGCTTTTACAACCTGTCCTTTTTTGATCTTGCCATTTGGAAGAGCTTTTTTAACAGAGCAAACTATGATATCGCCAAGTGTAGCGTATCTTCTTTTGCTGCCGCCAAGAACTTTTATACACATTAACTCTTTTGCGCCGCTGTTATCAGCAACTGCAAGTCTTGTAAAACTTTGAATCATTACTCAACTCCCTTTGCCAATACAGCTTTTAAGCGAAAATTCTTGCGAGCTGAAAGTGGTCTGCACTCAACTGCAACAACTGTATCGCCTGCTCTTGTCTCATTTTTCTCATCATGAACTAAATACTTTTTAAAGCGTTTTACAAATTTATGGTATCTTGGGTGCATAACGCGTCTTTCTACCAAAATAGTAGCTGTTTTATCTCCAGCTTTTTGTAAAACAACACCTTGAATTTCTCTTTTTAATGCCATTTTACGCCCCTTGTCTTGTTGCACTAATTGCAGTGTTGATCTGAGCTATCTCTTTGCGAACAGCACTAATCTCATTAGGGTTGCTTAACTGCATAGTTTTTAGCTTTTGTCTCAATGTAAATAAAAGCACCTTTTTCTCTTTTAGCAACGCGTTTAATTCTGCAACGCTCTTATCTTTTAACTCAGTATATTTCATTTTCACTCTCTCGCGTTACAAATTTTGATTTGAAAGGAAGTTTGTGTAGAGCCAAAGTTAAAGCTTCACGAGCCAACTCTTCGTCAACACCAGCCATTTCAAATATTATACGACCAGGTTTAATGTTCATAACCCACTCTTCAACTCCAGCCTTACCTTTACCCATACGAGTTTGTAGAGGTTTTTTAGTAAGTGGCTTGTCAGGGAAAACCCTAATCCAAATTTTAGCCTGTCTCTTTACGTGACGAGTTAGAGCTTGACGAGCAGCTTCTATTTGGCGTGAATTTACTCTACCAGCCTCAACAGCTTTAAGCGCAAATTCGCCAGTTGCTAAAGATGCTCCGCGAGTCGCATAACCACGGTTGCGACCTTTCATTTGCTTACGAAATTTCGTTCTTTTAGGCATCAACATAATTATTTACCTCTTCTTGCTCTACGTGTTTTCTTAGGTGCCTCTTCTTCAGTTTTCTCAGGTTGAACACCTTTTTGAAGAACCTCACCTTTAAAAATCCATACTTTAATACCTATGTTTCCATAAGTTGTATGAGCCTCAGCTACACCGTAATCTATCTTTGCTCTAAGAGTATGAAGCGGAACACGACCTTCTAGATACCACTCGGTTCTTGCCATCTCAGCGCCACCTAAACGACCAGCAACTGAAATTTTGATACCTTTAGCGCCTGATTTTTGAGCACCTTGGATAACTTTTTTCATAGCACGTCTAAATGCGACACGCTTTTCAAGTTGCATAGCTACGTTTTCAGCAGCAAGTTGAGCTGAAGCTTGAGCTTTTCTTTCTTCTTTGATATTTACATTTACTTCTTTACCGATAAGTTTGCTAACTTCGTTCTTTAGGTTTTCAACATCTTGGCCTTTTTTGCCGATGATGATACCAGGACGAGCTGCAACTACGGTTACACGAAGTTTTTTAGCCGTTCTTTCGATTAAAATTTGGCTAATTCCTGCATAGTAAAGTTTTTTCTTTAAAAATGCACGAATTTTGTAATCTTCACCGATATTTTCAGGAAGACTTTGTTTGGTTGGAAACCATCTAGATTCCCAGTTGCGGTTAATTCCTAGTCTAAGACCTATTGGATTTACTTTTTGTCCCATATTATGCTTCCTTCTTTTCAGGTTTAGATACTTCTACCATTACATGAGAAGTAGGTTTGCGAATTTTGCTCGCTGTTCCTCTTGCTCTTGGTCTAAATCTCTTTAATACAGGACCAGCGTCAACGCGGCAACTAGTTACTACAACTTCTTCTGGCTCAAATCCGCCATTTGCTACTGCTGAGCTAATAGCGTTTGCTATAAATTTAGCACCACGATTTGGCATAAATTGCAAGCTTGCAAGTGCTAGCTCGGCATTCATACCTTGAACTTCTCTTGCTATAAGTCTTGCTTTTGTAGGAGAAAGTCTTACGAATTTTATAATTGCTTTACTCATATTATCTCCCCTTACTTGCCGATTTTCTTTTGCACTGAGCCTTTGTGACCCTTAAATGTGCGTGTTGGAGCAAATTCGCCAAGTTTATAGCCTATATGATTTTCTGTAACATATACAGGAATAAAGCTCTTGCCATTATGAACGTTAAATGTTAGTCCAATCATTTCAGGTACAATCGTGCTACGTCTTGACCAAGTCTTGATTGGTTTGTTATCGTTTGCATTTTTTGCGGCAATAACTTTTTTCATTACATGATCATCTACGAAAGGACCTTTTTTGAGTGATCTTGCCATCTCTATTTTCCTTTCCTTCTTGAAATTATAAGCTTATCGCTAGCTTTTTTACGGCGAGTCTTAGCACCTTTAGTTGGTTTACCCCATGGAGTAACTGGGTGACGGCCTGAATTTTTCTTACCTTCACCACCGCCGTGTGGGTGATCAACTGGGTTCATAGCAGAACCACGTGTTTGTGGGCGGATACCGCGGTAACGATTACGTCCGGCTTTACCTATAGTGATGTTAGCCCAGTCTTCGTTACCAACTACACCGATACTTGCCATACACTCAGCTAGTACTTGTCTCATCTCGCCACTTGGCATTCTTAAGATAACATACTTCTCTTCTTTACCCATTAGCTGAGCATAACCACCAGCTGAACGAGCTATCTGAGCGCCTTTGCCAGGTTTTAGCTCTACGTTATGAACGATAGTACCAACTGGGATAAATCTTAATTTCATAGCGTTGCCTGGTTTAATATCTAGTGAGCCCTCATCGATAGATGCGATAACATCGCCAACATTTAGGCCATTTGGTCTAATGATATAGCGTTTTTCGCCATCTTTGTAAGCTATAAGAGCGATACGGCAGTTTCTGTTTGGATCGTACTCGATCGCTTCAACTTTACCTTCTATACCAAATTTACGACGTTTGAAGTCGATGATACGATAAAGTTTTTTTGCACCTGCTTCTTTATGTCTCGAAGTTATACGACCATTGTTGTTTCTACCGCCAGTTGCAGGTAGTTTAACAAGCAAGCTTCTAACGCTTGGTTTAGCTGTTATATCTTCAGAGCTTAGTCCAGTCATATATCTACGACTAGGTGTATATGGTTTATATGATTTTATAGCCATCTTACGCCTCCGTATTTTCTAGGCTTACGCCTTCAGGTAACTTAACGTAGAATTTCTTTATCTCGTCACGTTGGCCTGCTCTTCCTCTAAAACGCTTAACCTTGCCGCTAATTCTAAGTGAATTTACGCGAACAGGCGTTACTCCAAAATACTCTTGTAAAACCGCTTTTAAGCTGTTTTTTGTAACTCTTGGTGAAGTTTGGATAACAACAACGCCTTGTTCTTGAAGGCCTAGAGTTTTTTCTGTATAAATAATTGTTTTGATATCAGTTATATCCGCCATTTTAGCCCTCTTTTGTTATAGTTTTTAGTGCAGCTTTTTCAATGATAACCGAACTAAATGTAGAGACAAGATAAGCATTTACCTCATTTGCATCTACTACATAGCAGTTTGCTAAATTTCTAAAAGCAAGTAGTGTTTTATCGTCTAGTAAATCTTTAACGATAAGTGCGTCTTTTACTTTTAAATTTTTGATGATATTAGCTGCATCTTTTGTCTTTCCAGACTCGATTGAGATGCTATCTACTGCGAAAATTTTACCATCTTGTGCTTTTACTGCCAAAGCGTACTCAAGAGCTAGTCTTTTTTGTTTTTTATTGACTTTTTGAAAATAGTTTTTCTCGTTTGTTGGACCAAATGCAACTGCACCGCCTACCCAAACGTTAGTTCTAGTTGAACCCGCTCTTGCACCACCACGTCCTTTTTGTCTCCATGGTTTTTTACCACCACCGCTTACAAAAGCACGGCTTTTAGTATGAGCCGAATTTGCTCTTATACCAGCAAGGTAAGATTTTACATAAAGATATAGGTTGTGCGGATTTACTTCAGCGTAGCTTGCAGGAAGCTCTAACTCGCCTGAATTTTCAAATTTATCGTTTAATACGTGAATTTTACTCATTTTACAATCCTTATTTTACCCATTGCACCATTGTGACCAGGAACGCAACCTTTTACAACTACGATGCCATTTTGAGCGTCAAAGCTTATTAGCTCGTTTTTAACAGTAACTTTCTCATTGCCCATGTGTCCTGCCATTTTCATACCTGGTTGAACACGACCTGGCCATTCGCAGTTACCAATTGATCCGTGGCGTCTGTGGAAACGTGAGCCGTGGCTTTTTGGACCACCGCCAAAACCATGTCTTTTTACCACACCTTGGTAGCCTCTACCTTTTGAGTTAAAGCTAACTTTTAAAATTTTAGCCTCATTTAATGGTGTAAAGTCTAGGTTTCCAACTTCGCTATTAGCTACTTCAAGCGTAGCAAATTTGTTAAATTCTGCTGTCAGATTGTATTTCTTTTGCTGACCAGCGATAGCTTTGTTGTTTGCTTTAGTGTGGGCATACGCTACGATAGCACGTTTGTTTTCGTCGATCTCACATACTTTAGCCTCAACTAGCTTAAGTAGTGTAACTGGCGTACTCTTCGTGGCAATCGTTCTACTCATGCCTATTTTTTCTACAATATATTCCATACTCTTATCCTTTTGTCCGCTTATTTCATCGCACGAACTTCGACATTAACTTCTGGAGCTAGGTCGAGTTTTGTTAGGCTATCTACAGTTTCTGGAGTAGCAGCTACGATGTCAAGCATACGAGCGTGTATTCTCATCTCAAACTGCTCACGTGAGTCTTTGTTGATGTGTGGAGATTTTAAGACTGTATAGCGTTTGATCTTTGTAGGCATTGGTACCGGGCCACGAACGTCGGCACCTGTTCGTTTGACAGCTTCTACAATTGCTGCAACAGTGCGGTCTAGAACTCTATGGTCGTAAGCTTTTAGCTTTAACCTGATTCTTTCCATGTGTTTTCCTTTAAAAAGAACTTGTCGCAAACTCGCGACCTCTTTACATCAAAATAACCCGCATAGGATCAAGCGATCGTACGAGCAAGACATAGGTCTTTCGTAAAGAGACTGCGATTTTACAAAAAAGCTATTATAGTTGTCAAGAAAAACGCTATTTTTTGTTGAATTTTGATTAATTATTTCCTTTTGATAAGGAAAGTATATAGAGTTCTAAATTTTATTTCATTCAGCAATATTTACTCACAAGACGATTAAAAAATATTTTCTTTTCGTGTGATAGTTGAAGATTTTATTCAAAAATGCACCACTGGAGAATTGATTTTAGCTGCTATTGGAGTTATATTACTTGTTTGGTATGTTGTAGATTACTACAATGTTGGCTAAAACATTGTAGTAAAATAAAAAAGCTATTTAAGAAACTCTAAATTCCTCCATCCTGACGCATTTTTATATATATATCTCATGTGATTACTATCATATAACACAGAGTCCCATTTTTTATCTCTATTTTTTATCTTATCGTTATATTCTTTTATTTTTTCCCTATCATCGAGATTTTTATATATTTCGCGCAAATCCCTACATATATATCCACTTTTAAGCTCATTGCAACCATACTCAAGCATTTTAAGCTCTGCTCCTGATTTGGCAGTAATCATTTTTGCAAAATCTGCGTTTATAGTGCTAGTATTTTGATTTTTTTTAGCAAAATATATAATTTTATCTTTGATTAAATCAAATGCTGGTATTCTGCAAGCTGGAGCGAATTTTTTATCATAACAATATTCTGGCACTGTTTTTTCATAGAAATTTGCTACTTTCTTAATGTCTTTACTAGCTAAGGCCTCTAGCTTATCTAGCCAAATACAACCTAGATCATTACCTTGATCTAAACACCAATATTTTGCATCATCAATTCGTAGATTATTTCCTGAAAAAGAACTTAATGACATTAGCTCTTTCTCTCCACTATAATCATAATTTGGCTTTTCTTTACTACTTCCTCCAAAGCCCCAAGCATATACGCTACTTGTGGCCAACACGCTGGCTAATACTGAAGCTAAAATTTGCTTTTTCATCTTGATGGATCTCCTTTATGAATTCAAAAAGTAAATCATTCTACTGCCCCCCCCCTTAAGAATAAATTAATTACAAATATAATATAGATTTAAATATTATTCCTTTTTAAAAGGAAGTGGCTATAATTTCAAAAAGCAAAAAGGTCAAATTTGAAAAGTTTAGAAACGCTTTATCAAGCACCCATTAAAAATGCTAAATTTATCCCCAGAAAATATGAGATCATCTCGCCAAAGACGTTTATCATTGGCGCTATTTCAAGTGGCAAAACAGCCCTTGTTTATGAGTTTTTGAGCCATTACAAGAGCGAGGAGAGGCTTTATATAAATTTAGACGATATAAGGATAGATAGAGCCTTGCTTTTAGCAAATTTAAAAGAGTTTTTAGAAAAAAATGCCCAGATAAAGGTGCTCGCGGTTGAAAATTTACAAGCCGCTGATCTTGCAAATTTAGACTTTTTAAAGGACGCTGCACTTGAAAATATCATCCTTACAAGCAAGGAATTTTCACTCTTACTTGAGGGCTTTGCGCGTATAAATTTAAACTACCTCGACTACGAGGAATTTATACTATTTTTTAAGAAAAATTTAGACCAAGACCTGCTTTTTAGCTACTTTTTGGCTCATGGAAACGAGATAGCAAGCGCCTTTTTGGACTCTAGCGAGGTCACAGCTCACTTACAGCAGCTCTTAAGAGGAAATTTAAACGAGCAAGGCATCGCTATCTTAAAAGAGTGCGCGACAAAGTGCCACGACACCATAAGCGCCTTTGGGATTTATAAAAATCTAAAAGAGCAGATGAAAATTTCAAAAGATAGCGTTTATAGCGCGATAAATTTGCTAAATGAGAGCGGATACGTGGAGTTTGTGCCAAATTTAGATGAGAGTAGCACGAGCAAGAAAATTTACTTTACAAATTTCGCACTTCGCAACGCTTTGTGTCTGAAAAAGGACTTTTTGGCTGTCTTTGCAAATGTCGTTTTTTGTGAGCTGCTTAAATTTAAAGATGAAATTTACTACACAAAAGAGATCGATTTTTTCCTTACAAAAAGGAAGCTTGCGATCATTTGCGTGCCTTTTTCTGCGCCTGAGATCGTATTTTTGAAATTTAAAAAACTCCACGCGAGCCTAAAAGAGCTGGGCGTTAGCAAGCTTCAAATCATCAGCGTCGCAAACCAAGCCGAGCAAAGCATCGAGGGGATAAAGTGCGAGATTTTGCCATTTTCTAGGTGGAGCCTTGGTTTGTAAATTTACACACTTTGTTTGGTTATTGTTTTAAAAGCACAGAAATAAAAAAGTTATAATCAAAAAAAACGAAGGACGGAGCATGAGAGCATTTTTTGGGATATTATTCATCGCAGCAAGCCTTTTTGGCTATGAGATAAACCACGAAAACTGGGCTAAATTCTACAAATTTACAGGCAACGCAAACGGGGTTAAATTTGAAGTTTATCTAAACTATTTTAAAGATGAATTTGAAAATTTCAAACAAACAAAGAGCTTTAAAGTCCCAGCCAAGATAAGCGGCCACATCTTTTTTGACGGCGCAAAATACGACTATGAAAAGGGCTCTTTTGAGCAAAATGGCAGTGAAATTTCTTCATTAAATGCAGTCTCAGACAAGATAAATTTAGACGTTAAAAACGAAAATGGCGAGCTAAAAGGCAAGATAATCGTCAAAAACAAAGCCTACAACGCCACCATAAAAGAAGAAAAAGAGTATGAGATCCTAAATATCGGCATCCAAATGACCGAGTCAAACGGCACGAGATATGAGGCGATCACTAACGACATCTTCGCTAAAGACTCAGCCAAAAAGTATAAAAACAAGCTTCTTGCAGAGTTTTACGACCTAAAAAGTGAGCGCAAAAAATGGCCAAACAGCCAGTATGAGAGCCTAAAAAATATATACTATATAAATGATAAGATTAAAAGCGTTTGCACCTATAAAAACGAAAAGACAAACTGCGAGGTGCTCTCGCTTGCGACGAATAAAAAGCTAAAACTAAAGCAAATTTTTAAAGATATAAACGACAGCCATCTAAAAGCGATCCTTGCAAATGCTGGCGTGAGCGACAACTTCGTGCTTTCGCCGCTTGGCCTTACATTTTTAAACGAGGAGCAAATCAGCGTGCCACTTGAGGAGCTAAGACCTTACTTTAGCGATGAAGTCGGGCTGTAATGGCTAAAATTTGCGGTATCGACGAGGCTGGACGTGGGGCGTTAGCTGGACCACTAAGCGTGGCTGCTTGCGTGCTAAATAGTGAAATTCCTGGACTAAACGACTCCAAAAAACTAACCGAAAAAAAGCGCGAGGAGCTATTTTGCAAGATCACAAAAAGCTCAAATTTTCTCATCGTCTATTTTTCAAACGTCCAGATAGACGAGCTTGGACTAAGTGAGTGCCTAAGGCGTGCGCTCAAACTTTTCAAGGCACATTTTGATGGCTTTGAGATCATTTATGACGGGAATTTAGACTACGGCGTGGGTATAACCACGATGATAAAGGCCGACGGAAAGGTAGCTAGCGTAAGTGCAGCCAGCATCCTAGCAAAAGTAAGCCGTGACCGCTTGATGAACGGCTGGGATAAATTTTACCCAGCATACGGCTTTGCAGGGCACAAAGGATATGGCACGAAGTCGCACCTAGATGCCATAGCTAAATTTGGCTACTCAGACTTTCATAGAAAAAGCTTTGTCATAAAGCCAAAACTCACGCAGGGCTCGCTATTTTAGCTGCGCATCCTCCATATAAAAAAGCACGCTTGCATCGTAAAATTTATAAACTCCGTTTTCTTGCACGATTTCCATAGAGCGCAGAACAAAGGCGCGCTTGCCAACTTCAAAGAGCAAAAGCTGCTCTTTTAACCGCTCAAATATCTCAGCGCCAAAGTCGCCGTCTGGCTTTAAATTTAAACTCGCAAGCGCCTTTTCTAGGTGCTTTTGCATATTTATGCTAACGCTTTCATTATCTAGCTGTATGACGAGCTCATCGCCATTTACGCTGCTTGTGATAGGCATTTTGATGGTCGCATCTTTCACGTTTATAGCGGTGCCATTAAAGTCTATGCTAAATATCTGCCAATTTTTCTGCTCAGCCACCTCAAGACCCGCTATAAAATTTTTATTTTCTAGTGCGAATTTATCGCCGTTTTCTACGAGATAGTCAAATTTATCTTGCAAAAAATAAAGCTTCTCTTCGCCTATCTTGCTCACATCGCCACTTAGCGTGCCATCGCTACCAAGCAAATTTAGCGCCTTTAGCTCTCTTAGCAAAAGCTCTTTTTGAGAATTTATGGTAAGCAGTTTCGTATCAAGGACAAAATGTGTAAAAAATATACCAAATACCATAAAAAACGCTAGAAATTTATAAGGAAAATCCCTAAGAAATATCATCACAAAATAGCTCAAATTTGCAAATATCACGCAGGCTATGAGATAGATCCTAGGCTCGCTTAAGCCGTACTCACCGACTCTGTGCATGACGCCCCACCAAAGCAAAATGCTAGGCAAGATGACAAAAAGTGGCAAGAGCTTAAAAATTTGATCATAAATTTGGCTTTTGATAATTAAATTTAGCCCTCTTAAAACAAAGCCAGCGATCAAGCAGGCAAGCACGATATAGGCCACTCCACCGCGTGGCAGCTCAAGCAAAACAAGTCTATAAATGCAGTATAAATTTAGTAGCGCCACATATATGATGAGCAGGGGATTTAGGATGAAATTTATGGCGATCTTGATGAAATTTAAGAGCCTGTACTCGCTAAATTTGCTCTCAAAAAAGAGAAACAAACATGGCAGACCAAAAGAGGCCAGTGTCAAGTAGAGCCGCTGCGTCCTGTGGCTGGTTAAAAGCTCCCAGTCAAAGAGGTAGTTAAGCCCTGCGAAAACAGCCACAATGCCAAGAAAAAATAGGTGAAAAAGGGCAAATGAGATGAGTAAATTTAATAGTCTTGCTAGGCTCTGGCTTATAAATTTCTCATTATCTTTGGCGAAATTTAGAGAGAATAAAAGCACAAAAGCCATGAGATAAAGTGCGACAAGATCGCTGGCATAACCGCTTAACTTAAGACCAAAAAAATAAAGTGTTGCGCCAAATATCAAAAAATATAAAGGTAGTAAAATTTGCCTTTTATTTAGGTAGATAGCGACCAAAAGTAGTGGCTCAAGCAGCCAAAAACCTCTATACTCATCCACTATCTGGCTGGGGCTAAGAAAAATGGTAGCTAGAGAAAAAGCCAAAATGGTAAGAAACAAAATTTTTTTATCAGCAAATGCGGCTTTTAGCTCGGTGATGATATGCAAGATCGTCCTTTAAAGGATGAAATTTAGCCACATTACGTGGCTAAAAAGTGAGAATTTAGAAATTTGCAAAGGGGTAAAATTCTAAATGAAATTTAAATTTTTAAAAGCTCAGCTTCTTTCTCTTTTACGAGAGTGTCGATCTTTGCGGTGTAGGTGTCAGTTATCTTTTGAACCTCATCTTGACCCTTTTTGCTCTCGTCTTCAGTTATAGCTTTGTCTTTTTCAAGCTTTTTGACCTCGTCGTTTGCGTCTTTTCTCACGTTTCTTATACTAACTTTTGCCTTTTCGCCCATAGCTTTTGCGTGTTTTGCATTTTCTTGGCGTTGCTCGACGGTCATCGGTGGGAAAAATAGCTTAACGCTCTCGCCGTCGCTGTTTGGATTGACGCCGATATTTGCAGCTTGGATGGCTGATGAGATCGCTTTTATCATGCTCTTTTCCCAAGGTGTGATAGCGATAGTCGAAGCGTCACTCGTAAGCACGGTGGCTACTTGATTAAGCGGAGTTGGCGAGCCATAATAATCAACCATAACGTTATCTAGGATGTTGATATTTACCTTGCCAGTTCTTAGCGTTGTAAAATCGCGCTTTAAAGAAGCGATCGCCTTTTCGCAACCCTCTTTTTGGGTATCGTAAATTTTATTTAGCATTGGTGTCCTTTATTAGAAGTTTTGTGCTTCGGTGATGATCTACTTTTAGCGACATTAACACTTTGCGTTTATCAAGTGGTGGGTTAAATTTACACTCAAAAACGCCATTTGTCATAGGTACTTTTCTAAAGCCATCAAAGCCAGTCATGAAAAAACTGCCCTCACTTGCGTTAGTGTCGGTCTTGATGATGAGCTTGTCGATCGCATTGTTTTGCGGATAGCCCTCTGGAAATATCCACTCGGCATTTAAAAATTTGCTATTAAAAGTTAGCGCTATCTTTGTGCCGTTCATCACTGGCGTTCTGTAAAGATCATAAACGTCGCTTTTATCTGAAACTGCGCCTGAGTTTTGATTTAAAAGTGCCAAAAAGCCAAATTCTTTTGCCAAAGAGACGACCCTACTATCGATCTCCCCGTAAGGGACTGCGAAGTATTTAGGCTTATAACCCATATGCTTTTCAAAGGTCTCAACGCCCTTTTGAAAGTCCTCTCTTAAGGCCTCATCGCTAAGTTTAGTCATCCTTGGATGAGCGTATGAGTGATAGCCGATCTCTCCGTAAGCTTCTAGCTCTTTGATCTGATCAAAGTCTAAATAATCACCATATTTGTTCGCGCTTGCCTCTACATAGACCATCAAAGCAAATGGGTAGTTATACTCTTTAAAAAGCTCAAGAGCGTTATTGTAAAAGCTTTTGTATCCATCATCAACGGTGATAACGATCCAGTTATCAGGGATCGGTTCGCCAGCATTTACCGCATCGACAAGCCTTGATAGCTTGACAACTTCGAAGCCATTGTTTTTAAAGTATTCAAACTGCTCTCTTAAATTTTGGATAGAAATATCTGTGCTAACGTGTCTTGGATCGTCAAAGCGATGATAAACTAGGATGTGAGCGTCTGCCAAAGCAAACGTTAGCGTCAAAAGTGACGCTAAAAACGTTTTTATCATTGTTATTTTACTGGATTTTGTGGTGCGCTAGGAGCTGCTGGCACGTCGTTTGATTTTGGTACGACTAGAGATTTGCTATCGACACTATCAACGATAGAGCGTTTTAGATCTTTGTTGTAAAAATATCCGAGTGCAAGTGTGTTTAGGATAAACAAAACGCCTACCACAAAGGTAAATTTAGCTAAAAACCCAGCTGGTCCTTTTGCTCCAAAAAGGCTCTCGTTGCTTCCACTGTATGCTCCAAGACCGATAGATGAGCTCTTTTGGAGTAAAACTGCGATCGTGATAACGACAGCTAGAACAAATTGTAAGATTAAAAATATTAAACTCACGAAATTTCCTTTAAATTTTTTAAATAGTTTGCGATTATACAAGAAAAGATTTAAATTTTTAGTTAAAGTTCTTTTTCAAGCTCATAAAGCTCGTATCTTATGCTTTTAAAAAGCTCGGCTTGATCTAAATTTATAAGCTTAAAGCACTCTTCAAGCACACGAGCGCTCTCCTGGGCACGCTTGAAATTTGCAGTGATGATTTCGTCTAAATTTGATCTTTCTTGCTCGCTTTTTGTGCTGGTTTTTAAGACATCATTTTGTGAATTTCTAAATTTTAAAAATTCTTTTTGTGGGATCTTTGCCTTGTGGCGGAGGGACTTTATCTTATAGGCGAGCTTAGCGTCATCAAAGACATATCTTTTTATATCTTCAACGACGCGAAGCCCTTCTTTTAGCCTATTTAAATTCGCATCTATCACTCGGTAGATGCGCTCGTCATTAGTCATTTCTATTAAAAATGCCTAAAATTTGTAGTAATGATGTAAATAAATTTACAAAATCAAGATACAAAGCAACTGCACCCTCAACTGGTGTCTCATAGTTGCCACGGATGATATTTTGTGTATCAAAAAGTATGTAAGCACTAAATAAAATCGAAGTGATACTTGAGATAACTAGTTGAAACATCGTGCTTTTAACGAAAATGTTGATGATCGCTGCTACAATGATAACTATCAAAGTTATAAATAGCATCTTACCCATCGTTGTAAAGTCACGTTTTGTATTCATCGCAAAGACGCTTAAAGCACCAAATGCAACTGTCGTCAAGCCAAATGCTTGAGCCACGATACTAGCACCACTTGGCATAGCAAGGATCGCTGAAAGTAGCGGAGTTAGCGTAAGACCGCTTACAAATGTAAATGCAAAAAGAAGTATTAAATTTAATCCCTCTTTGCGTTTAGCCGCCATTAGTCCAAAAAGTAGAACAAACTCAAGTATCACAAGTCCCCAAAACAAAAATCTATTTGCCGCAAAAACGCCAGCGATGCTAATGCCTACATAAGCGCCAGCAGTAGCTGAAAGTAGTGATGCTGCAAAAAGTTGATAAGTCTGTTTTATAAAAGTGCTTAGTGAGCTTTGAGAATACGCAAGCTCTTCTTGATTTTGCTTAGCGTAGTTTCTATCATATAAACTCATTTTTTCTCCTTGAAAATTTTTGGGCTAAATTTAGCCAAACTTTGTTAAACAATGTATAAAAAGTAGTTTAATAAATAATATTAATTTAGGGTTTTTTATTTTCGCTTCGTTTTTTTGATTAAATAAAAGTTGCTATAATCGCGATAAAAATATAAAAAATGGAGATAAATTTTATGGATGATTCAATACTTGAAGGTGCAGTAAAATTTATGGAAGATGGTTTTTTAGAGCATGAAGAGCTCTTTAAAAGTCTGCAACACAAGCAAGATCCGCACACGCTTTTCATATCATGCGTGGATTCAAGGGTCGTGCCAAATTTGATAACAAACTGCCTGCCAGGTGAGCTTTTTATGGTGCGAAATATCGCAAACATCGTGCCACCTTATAGGGTGAGCGAAGAGTTTTTGGCGACCACTTCGGCGATCGAATATGCGCTTGAAGTTTTAAACATTAAAAACATCATCATCTGCGGACACTCTGACTGTGGTGGATGCGCGGCACTTTATGCGGATGAAAAGAAGCTAAAAAATACTCCAAACGTTAGAAACTGGATCAGGCTAATAGAGCCGATCAAGCGAGAAGTGCTTAAATTTACAAGCGACGATCCAGCCAAAATGGCGTGGCTAACCGAGAGGCTAAACGTGATAAACTCGATCGAAAACATAATGACTTATCCAAATGTAAAAGAGGAGTATGAAAGTGGCAAGCTTCAAATTTATGGCTGGCACTACATCATAGAAACTGGCGAAATTTTTAGCTACGATTTAAAAGAGGGTACGTTTAAGCTTCTAGCTGACAAAAGAGGCGAAAATGCGTAAATTTCTAGCCATTATCCTGCTTTGCTTTACCTTTGCTTTTGCGGCCGAGAGCAACAAAACTCAAGAAGAAGACATAATAAGCATAACAAATCAAATCCAAACCATAAACAGCCAGATAAAAATTTTAAAAGCGCAGCAAAAAGATACAAATAACTCAAAGGCTGACAACTCAAATTTAGCCAGCCTCCACAAAAAAAAGAGCGATCTTTTAGAAAAGATACCAAACTATATCATGCAGATCGAATTAACCCAAAGCGATATAAATAAATTTAATCTGCAAAAAGAGGTGCTAGAAAAAAAGGTCGCAAGACTAGAGAAGCAGTCAAACAAAGACGCCTACATCCAAAGCGCCATCGAGCTTGAGAAGATGAAGGTTGATTACGCTTACTACTCAGCGCTTATTAGCCTAGAAGAGGTCTTTAAAAAGGGCGCTAAGGCAAATTCTATAAGAGATGTGATAGATAATGGACTTTTAAATTTACAGACAAATTCTTATGTAAGCATAAAAGATCTAAAAGACTCACTAAATGACACTTCAGGCTCTTACGACAACGCCTTTTTTGACCTTGAGCTAAAAAAAGAGAGTGAAGAAGAAATTTTAACCTATCTTAAAAATAACGCCGATCTTCTAAGCTCAAGCATGCTCTTGTCTGAGCTAAATTTAGTCGATGCAGTCGAATACATAAACAAAGCAACTGACATAAATTCAAGTAAATTTAACATCGGCAAGATCGTTGTTATCGTTGCGATATTTTTATTTTTCGTCTCACTAACTAGAATTCTAGCCAAACTAACCTACTGGCTAATGTCGCTCATCGCTTCAGGCGAAGGGGTAAAAGAGGCTAAAAATCAGATCGTTGATATCGTGAAAAAGCCGATTTCAGCACTTCTTATCATCTACGCGCTAAACATCTGTATCGGCGTTGGATTTTACCCAGTGCCAGTGCCTCTAACGGTAGCAAATATCTTTTCTATCATATATATAGTAGCATTTTCATGGCTTGTCCTAACCATACTAAATGGCTACGGCATCGCTATAATCGACAAGATCGCGCAAAAAAGCAAGCGTAAAGAGGTGATAAACCTAGCGCTAAAAGTGATCTACGTGATCGTGCTAATCATCACACTTTTACTGATCCTTCAAAAGCTTGGCTTTGATATCTCAGCGCTCATCGCCTCACTTGGTATCGGTGGTCTTGCCGTTGCCTTCGCTGCTAAAGACATCATCGCAAACTTCTTTGCCTCTGTCATGATGCTCTTTGACAACTCATTTTCACAAGGCGACTGGATAGTTTGTGGAGACATCGAGGGCACGGTCGTTGAGATAGGATTTAGAAAAACAACTGTTAGAAGCTTTGATAATGCCCTTATCTTCGTGCCAAACTCAAAGCTAGCAAGCGATCCTGTTAGAAACTGGAGCAGAAGAAAGGTCGGCAGACGCATAAGAATGGTTATTGGCATCGAGTATGGGCCAACTACAGAAGAGATCAAAAAATGTGTAAATGACATCAAAAATATGCTGATAAATCACCCAGATATCGCTAAAAGCGAAGATATCGCGGCTAATAAAAGAGGACTAAAATATAGACAAAACATAGTCTCAGTTGATGACTACGCTGGATATAAGTCAAATTTATTTGTCGTGGTTGATGACTTTGCTGATAGCTCGATAAATATCCTAGTTTATTGCTTTGCAAAAACTATCGTTTGGGGCGATTTTTTAGACGTAAAACAAGATGTAATGCTAAAAATTATGGATATTTTAAAGCAAAATGGTCTAAATTTTGCATTCCCAAGCCAAAGCTTGTATATCGAAAATATCAAAGATAAAATTTAAGGAGAGAAAAATGAGTGATGATTTTGACTACGAAGAGGTAGAAGAAGACTACTCTGAATTTAACGACGAGGACGAGGATAGTAGCGATAGCTATGACTATAACTACGACGAAAATGACTACAACTATGAAGATAGCGATGAGGATGAGGATAGTTACGACTCGTATTAAAATGATCTAAATTAAATTTAATGGATGAAATTAACGGAGAGAATGCTTGGTACAGGAATTTATAGAGCAAGATAGCTACAAGGCTATCGATGACATTTACAAAACGATATTAAACGTAGCGATAGTAAGTAACGCCTTTGTCTTGATCGTGCTGTGTAGTTTTTACTTTGACTTAACGATCATTTTTATCTGTTTTTTATTTCTTTCTATTAGCACTGCTTTAAGGATTAGATTTAATATCAAATACAGATTTTTAATCTCGGCCATCTTTCAACTAAATGTCATCACCGCAGTTATCGCTGGCGTTGTTGGCATGGGCTGGAGCTCTAGTATATGGATAACACTCCTTGGCGTTATCTTTATAAACTACTTTTTGGCTTTTAACCAAAGACTTCTTACCTACTCTGTCTGCCTTCTTGAGCTATTTGTCCTTTTGTGGCTATATCTTACATATAAAGATAAAGTAGTTGAGATAGACACCATGGTACAAATAGGCTCAACCTGTATAAGCGTTTTCTTTACTTTTTACTTGGTCTTTAGACTTTCGTTTTTCTCTGATGCGATCACATCTAGTGGCTACAAACAGATCAGCGAAGAGAAAGAGGAGATAGAGAGAATTTCTAAGTATGACTTTTTAACCGGTCTTTTAAATAGACGCTCTATTGAAAGAACACTTAGATATGAGCTAAAAGAGCTTAGAGAAAAAAGCAGTGACGCAAATTTAGTCGTTATGCTAGGAGACATCGATAACTTCAAAAAGATAAATGACACCTACGGACACGACTGGGGCGATAAGGTCTTAAAAGAGATCGCAAGAGCCTTGCAAGATACTTTTAGAGAAAATGACCACATTTGTAGGTGGGGTGGAGAGGAATTTCTAGTTATCTTGCCTGAAGTTAAAACCGAAGACGTAAAAAAGGTAGAAACCAGACTTGGCACAAGGATAGCGCAGGTAAAACTGCCTGATAAGAGCTCAGTAACCATGACCTTTGGTCTAGTCCTTTGCGCAAATGGCGTTATAACTGATATCGACACAGTCATAAACAAAGCTGATAAAAAGCTATATGAGGGCAAGAAAAATGGCAAAGACCGCATCGAGTATGAGATCATGAAGGCAAATAAGGACAAAGACAATGCCTAAAATTTCACTTTATATCTCACAAAAGATCATCGTCTTTTCGCTTCTAGCTGTACATACTTTTTACCTAGTTATGTTCTACCTCATGGGCGAAGAAATTTTGGCTGTGGCAAACATCCTTTCTGTTAGCATATATCTTTTTGCACTAAAGATACTCTTTGATAGCGAAGAGAACAACAAGATCGTGATGCTCATCTTGCAAGTAGAAATTTTACTCCACGCCTCACTTTGCGTCTTTATCCTTGGTCTAGGCTGGGGCTTTGAAATTTTATTTTTAACATCAACTATTAGCCTCTTTTTCTTATCAGTTAGCTTTAAAATGTTAAGCAGAATTATCTCTTTACTAGATATCGCGGCATTTTTATTTTTTTATCTAGTGATAGATCTACCAGCAAAGGACGATCCTTTATACAAAGAGATATTTTTTGTATTTAACCTAACTGCATCTTGTGTGTTTGCTGTCTTAACATCATTTTTGCTAGAGAGCTCAAATTTATTTATATTCTTAGGCATCTTAGAAGAGAAAGAGTCCGCTAAAGCTGTCTTTAACCACGACCCACTAACTGGACTTTTAAACCGAGCTTCGATGCAACAAATTTTTAGACAAAAGAATTTATTTGACGGCAATGACTTTGCTATCGTGATGTGCGACATCGATAACTTTAAAAAGATAAACGACACCTACGGACACGGCGCAGGCGATGAAGTGCTAAAGAGCCTTTCTAAAATTTTCAAAAACGCTTTCAGAAATGAAGATAGGGTTGCGAGATTTGGCGGCGAAGAGTTTTTGGCTGTTATCTTTGACGTTAAAAAGGCAAAAGCGGTTAGCATCTTAGAGCGTATCAGAGAGACGCTTAATCAAAATGTCGTTGAATTTGAAAACCATAGAATCATAGCTACTATGACCTTTGGTGTCGTGGCTCACAGCGGCAACACTGAGGTAAATATCGAGCGTATGATCAAGCAAGCTGACGAGCTGCTTTATGTCGGTAAGCTAAATGGTAAAAATATCGTTATGAGTGCGGATTACGATCCAAAAGGATAAATTTAGAGGCCTAAGCCTCTAAATTTTAATGTCCATACATTATGTTTGGTAGCCAAAGTGAAATTTGCGGTATATAAGTAACCAAGATAAGGCCAAAGAACAAGGTCAGCGTCCATGGCAAGCACGCCATGATGACCTCTTTTAAGTTCATATTTGTAAGACCGCTTGCGACAAATAAATTTAGTCCAACAGGCGGAGTCACCATACCTATCTCCATATTTACAACCAAGATGATACCAAAGTGAATAGGATCAACGCCAAGCTGCGTAGCTATCGGAAGTAAGAGCGGCACCATGATCATGATAACGCTTGAAGGCTCCATAAACTGACCCATGATAAAGAGCAAGATATTTACAAATATCAAAAATCCTATCATGCCGATATTTGCGTCAAGTATCATCGAAGCGATCGCTTGCGGGATCTGCTCGCTAGTTAGCAAATATGCAAAAACAACGGCATTTGCGATGATGAAAAATATCATAGCTGTTGTAAGGGCTGAGTCTAGGCAGATGTCCCAAAGATCTTTTATCTTTATATCTCTATAGATAAAAAGTGAGATAAATAGCGCATAAACAGCACTTGCCGCAGCAGCTTCAGTCGGAGTGAATATGCCTCCATAAATTCCGCCAATGACCACAACAACGATAAGTAGCGCCCAAAATGCTTTTGCAAATTTCTGCACTCTTACTTTAAATGGCTCAGCCTTAGTCGCTTTAAATCCAAGCTTTTTTGCTCCAACGTAGGTTTGCGCAAGCATCATGCCACCAAGCATAAGACCAGGTACGACGCCAGCCATAAAGAGCTTGCCGATACTAACCTCAGCAGTTACGCCATAAACTATCATAACAACTGAAGGCGGGATCAAAATTCCAAGCGAGCCAGCCGTAGTTATGCCGCCCACTGCGTACTCTTTTGGATAGCCAGCCTCTTTTATCGCTGCAAACATAATTGAGCCAATAGCCACAACCGTCGCAGGCGAGCTTCCAGAGACGGCCGCAAAGATGATGCAGGCAAATATCGCACTCATAGGCAAGCCACCTGGCAAATGTCCGACCATAGACTTTGCAAAGTCGATGATACGCCTTGCTGAGCCGCCTTTACTTAGTAAATTTCCGGCCAAGATAAACATCGGTATCGCCATTAGCGAAAATTTATTGATACCATCAAAAATTAGCTGCGGGATCGTAGCGATGTCGATATCTGTAAAAAATATCATAGTTAAAACGGTGCTTGTGCCTAGCGAAACCGCGACTGGCACGCCTATTAGCATCAGTGCAAAAAGCAGGATAAATAAAAATGCTATTGTCATCTTTTTTCTCCTTAGTCTTTGACTACGCTACCATGAGCTAGCTCGTGCGCTTCGTTGCTTACGACCTTTGCTGCAGGAGTTAGAGCTACTTTGATAGCTTTTTCAGCAGAGCGGTAGCTAGCTGTGACAAAGGCTATTGGAAGCACTAGCATAGGGACCCATTGAGGTATGCCAAGGTCTATTATCATCTGCTCGATCTCGTGCAAAATTTTAAGATAATCCACCGAATAAACCGCGATAAATATCAAAAAGACAGTCGTTAAGATGTGCGAAAAGAGCAGGCATGCCTTCGCGAGCGCTGGTGGAAATTTCTCCACCAAGATAGTTACGCTCACGTGGATGCCCTTGTTAAAGCCATACGCTGCGGCAAAAAATGCCGACCAAATAAATAAGTAGTTTGATAGCTCGCTCGCCCATGACCAGCTTTTGTCAAAAAAGTATCTGGCCACGACGTTAGCAAAGGCTAGTAGTGTTCCACTAGCTAGCCCTAAAACGGCGATAGTCTTATTGAGCGAGACTATCAATATATCAAGAGCGTTAATGAAATTCTTCTTCATTATTTTGTCTCGATTGTTTTTTCTATAAGCTCTTTGCCGATGACGTCGTAAAATTTAGGATAGATAGCCTGCATAGTCTTCTCCCACTCAGCTTTTTGTGCGTCGTCTATCTTGAAAATTTCTAGCTTTTTAGTCTCTGCTATATATTTTTCAAGCTCGGCTATGACGTGAGCGTCCTCTTTAGCTGTCTCTTCTCTCTCGTAAGCTGTAGCTTCGCTTAGAGCTTGTTTTACATTTGCTTTTAGATCATCTGGTAGTTTGTTCCAAAATTTATCACTCATAACGACTAGATAGCCTAGATATCCGTGGTGAGAAAGTGTAAGAGAGCTTTGAACCTCGTGAAATTTAGAGTTATAGAAATTTGATAGTGGGTTTTCAGTCGCATCAACTACGCCTTGTTGAAGCGCAGAATAAACCTCTGAAAATGGCAGAACTTGTGGGTTGCCACCGATCGCTTTGATCTGCTCTTCAAGCACTTTTGAGCTTTGGATTCTAAATTTTTGTCCTTTTGCATCTTCTGGCACAAGGATCGGTTTTTTGCTTGAGCTAAAGTGCTTAAATCCAGCATCCCAGTAATCAAGCGCCACAAAGCCTTTCTTAGTCACAAGACCTTTTAGCTCCTCGCCAACTGCCCCATCTTGAACCTTGTGAAGGTGGTCTGCATCTTTAAAGATGAAAGGTAGGTCAAATAGCTGAAACTGCGGCACGATAGGTGTAAATTTAGAAAAACTTGGAGCTGCCATTTGAACGTTACCAAGTTTTAACGCGCCAAAAACTCTGTCATCATCAAGTAGCTGAGCTGATGGGAAGACTTGAACTTTTATCTTGCCGCCACTTAGCTCTTCAGCACGCTTTGCAAAAAAGTCAGCTGCCTTGCCCTTTGGCGTAGAAGCTGCAACAACGTGAGCGAATTTGATCGTATAGACCTTATCCGCACCAAATGCTAAGCCACTAATGGCACAAGTGAAAAGTAAAGCTTGTAAGAATTTCATCTTTCATCCTTTGTAATAGTTTTGATAGGTGCATTATAAATTTCAAAAATAAAAATTTAGAAATTTTGTTTCATAAATTCACATATCTTTATTTTTATATGTGTATTTTTGTAACATTTTTGATCTAAAATAGATAGTTTTTGCTTTGTAAATTTAACGTAAAAATTTATTTATCATTTTTATAGTCTATTTTTGTTACGTTTCTACACATATTTTTATATTATTTTTTACATTTAGAGAAATTTAAATTTACTTTTCTCACTTTTAGAGAGCCAAATTTGTTCTTTTAGGATATAAAATTCACTCTTTTAACCACAAATTTATCAAGTAAATTCGCTTATCATTTATAAATGAAAAAATTAGCTTTTATAAAAACGCCCTATTTTTAGGATAAATTTTGAAAGATTTTGTTTGTTAATCTTTTGTGGCTATAATGCGAAATAACAAATTTTATTATTAAGGAATTATTATGTTTGAACTAAGAAAACTTCCGTTTGACGCAAACCACAATGCAGTAGTAAGTGCTAAAACCTGTGAATACCACTACGGCAAGCATCACGCAACCTATGTTGCAAATCTAAACAATCTCATAAAAGATACAAAATTTGCTAATGCATCATTTTACGAGATCCTAAGAAATAGCGAAGGCGGCCTTTACAACAACGTCGCTCAAGTTTATAACCACGACTTTTACTGGGACTGCATCGCTAAGAAAAGCGAGATGTCAAGCGAGCTAAAAGCAGCGGTTGAAGCAAATTTCGCAAATTTTAAAGAGGAGTTTTTAAAGGCAGCTACAACGCTTTTTGGCTCAGGCTGGGCGTGGCTTGTATTTGATCCAAGCAGCAAAAAGCTAGAGATCGTGCAAACTAGCAACGCAAAAACTCCAGTGAGCGATGGCAAAGTGCCACTTTTAGTCGTTGACGTTTGGGAGCACGCTTACTACATCGACAACTTCAACGCTCGCCCAAAATACCTAGAGACGTTTTACGAGAACATAAACTGGGAATTTGTAAGCCAAGCTTACGAGTGGGCGTTAAAAGAGGGCCTTGGCTCAGTTGAGTTTTACACAAAAGAACTACATAAATAATATCTGGCGGGAGCTCCCCGCCTTTAAATTTCTGCTTATATTTAAATTTAACTATCAAATTTATCATTTTAAAAGAGAGCGCAATCACTCGTTTTGACAAATGATCTTTTTATAAATTTAAAATCAGCACGAGTCAGCTCATCTTTAAATTTCTATTTTCTAAATTTTAAAATTATCAAATTTCTAAGCAAACTCACTTTTAAAAAATAATGCGATTTTAAACGGCTCAAATTCCTGTTTTGCAAGCGGCTTCTTTTAAATTTAACACTAGCGCGAGATATCTCATTTTCAAATTTCTTTTTTCAAATTTGAGTTGCTAAATTTAGCAAGCAATAGGCGCAATGATTATAGCTTTGAAATGACATAAAATACTCGTTTTAGCTACCGCCCTATTTTGATGCGGTGGCTTTCATTTTAAATTTAGCGCTATAAAACGAAACCAAAACAACTATCTCGCCTTTAAATTTATCAGTAAAACTTACTTTGACATTTAAGAAATGGGGGCAGTATTTGTTACTTCAAAATGCCCCTAGTAGCTATTCTGTATCAAGCAAAGGCGGCTTAAATTCCAAAGCCACCCAGCCAAAATTTATCTCTTTGAAGTGTATAAATTTATACCATTTTGCAAGCGTTTTAGCCCTTCAAGCACCCTTTCGCGTTGCGTTGCGATATTCATACGAAGGAAAAATCTATCTCCTCTGTAAGCGTTGCCGTCATTTAGCCAAAGTCCCGCTTTATCGCGCAAGAAATTCATAAACTCGCTCGAATCCTTGCAAAACCCACTGCAGTCAAGCCACAAAAGATAGGTCGCACTTGATGGCAGGAGCTTCACTGGTAAGCCTTGCTCTTTTATGAAGTTTGCGACGACCTTTTTGTTTTCAAAAAGATACTCTCTAAGCTCATTAAGCCACGCCTCGCCCTCGTTAAACGCGGCAATTGCGGCGATGATCGCAAAGGCATTTGCCTCGCCGACCTCATCGTAGTTGATGGCAGCATTTAGCCTTGATCTGATCTTTTCATTTGGCGTGACGACGGCTGAGCTTTGAAGGCCAGCTATGTTAAAGGCCTTTGTAGGCGAGATGCACGTGATCGAGTTGTTTTTGCACTCCTCGCTCACACTGATAAATGGCACGTAGTTTAGCCCAGGATCAGTTATATCGCAGTGAATTTCGTCGCTGATAACCAAAACATCGTGCTTGTAGCAAAGCTCGCCTATCTTTTTAAGCGTCTCTTTGTCCCAAATTTTGCCTATTGGATTGTGAGGGTTGCAAAGAAGCATCATGGTAGTTAGCGGCTGAGCTAGCTTTGCTTCAAGGTCCTCAAAGTCTATCTCATAAGAGCCATTTTTATAGACGAGGTCGTTTGATAAAATTTCACGTCCGTTGTTTTTGATGCAGTTAAAAAAGACGTGATAGACAGGCACTTGCACTAAAATTTGATCTCCTGGGCTACTAAATCTCCTAATGGCAGTTGAGATGGCCGGTATGACGCCAGTGCAAAAGCACATCCACTCGTTCTCTAAGCTCACGTTGTGACGTCTTTGCCACCAGCTCTTTATCGCTTCGTTCCACTCTTTTGGGATGAAAGAGTAGCCAAAGACGCCGTTATCAAGGCGCTTTTGCAAGACGCTTAAGATCTCAGGTGCGGCCTTAAAGTCCATATCTGCAACCCACATCGGCAAAACATCGCTCTTCATACGCCATTTTGATGAGTTGGTGCCTTCTCTGCTTACTAATGTGTCAAAATCGTACTTCATAGCTTTTCCTTAAATAAAATTTTAAATCAATTATAACCCAAAAGATACTAAGATGATTTAAAAATTTAATACCAAAAAAGGAAAAATGATGAAACTAGCTCAGGCTCTCATCCTAAGATCTGACACGCAAAAGCGCATCGAACAGCTAAAAGTTAGGCTACTTAGCAACGCAAAAACGCAGGAGAATGAAAGTCCAAGCGAGGATCCAAAGCTTCTTTTAAAAGAGCTTGACAAGCTAACAAGCGAGCTTTTTAGGCTCATTTGCTCTATAAATTTAACAAACTCAAGCGCTAAATTTGATGGCATGAGCCTCACTGAGATGATCGCTAAAAAGGACGCTTTAACGCTAAAAGCAAATGTGCTTAGGGAGTTTGCAATAAGTGCTAGCCAAAAGGTCGATCTTTACTCAAATAGCGAGATCAAAATTTTAAGCACAGTCGATGTGGCCGCGCTTCAAAAGCAAGTGGATGCGCTTTCAAAAGAGATCAGAGAGCTTGAGATGAAGCTTCAGGAGGCAAACTGGTCGGTTGATCTAGTAGAGTAAAATTTATGGTAAAAATTTAGCCAAAAGCGAGTAAAAAACCATACATTGGCGGCTTGCGAAGACCAGGCAAAAGCTTAAATTTAGTCTTAGCAATCTTACAAATGCAAATTTAAAAAGCACTTTTACTACCACTTACTGGTTTGGCTATATTTTGGGTGGGTTTGGGGAAAATTAATCTTTATCATGTAAAATTTCGTAAATTTTTAAAAAGGAAATTTATGAAACTAGACACTCTCATCGTAAAAGGCATCGAAGCTAAAAACAACCCAAACAAAGCGGTCGTTCCGCCAGTATTTTTAGCTAGCACCTTCGTGCAAGATGACCTTGAAAATTTTCAAGAATTTGCCTACTCACGTGGCAACAACCCTACAAAAAAAGCCTTTGATGATATCTTCGCTAAAGTCGAAGGTAGCAAATACGCATTTAGCTTTGGTTCAGGCATGGCAGCAACAGCAGCCGCACTTAGCCTTATAAAAACGGGGCAAAAAGTCCTGCTAAATAGCAACGTCTATGGCGGCACATATAGGTATGTCACGACTGTTTTTGAAAGTCACGGCATAAAGAGCGAATTTATAGATGATCTAAATTTTTTAAGCGAAGATGACATAAGCGACGACGTGGCAGCTATCTTCATCGAAACTCCCTCAAATCCTCTTTTAAGAGTGACAGACATCGCTAGAATTTCAAAGATTGCTCACAAAAAGGGCGTTCTAGTCATCGTGGATAACACATTTTTGACGCCTTATTATCAAAAAGTGCTTGAGCACGGAGCTGACATCGTGATATATAGCGCTACAAAGTATATCGGCGGACACGCTGACGTGATCGCTGGTATCGTCACGCTAAACGACGATGCTTTGGCTGAAAAGATCAAATTTGCTAAAAATACGCTTGGTGGCATCATCAGCCCGATGGATGCATACTACCTAATACGTGGGCTTAAAACGCTTAGCGTTAGGTTTGACAGACAAACGCAAAATACCCACAAAATCATCAAATTTTTAGAGAATAATGACGCAGTTAGCGTGGTGCATTTCCCTGGCTCATACAGCGAGCAAGAGGCAAAGATGCAAGCGGCTCAAGCGAGCGATATCGGCGCTCTTATCTCATTTGAGCTTGATGAAAAATATGATGTAAATAAATTTGTAAAAGCGCTAGAAATTTTTGATCTAGCAGTGAGCCTTGGTGGCGTAGAGAGCCTTATCTGCAGGCCTGCTACGATGACGCACGAAGCATATCCAAAAGAGTTGCTAGATAAGATCGGCATAAAGCAAAATTTGCTTCGCCTAGCCATCGGCATCGAAAACGTCGATGATCTAATAGCCGACCTTGATCAAGCATTTAAAAAAGCCAAAAGATAAGGAGAAATCATGGCAACTACAAAATTTAAAGGTAGTGAGGTAAGTTTAAGCGGAAATGAGCTATTTGTCGGCTCTTATGCGCCTGAGGCAAGAGTCGTAGCGCAAGATCTTAGCGAATTTAGCGTGGGTGGAAACAACGGCATCGAGGTGCTTGTCTGCTTACCATCACTTGATACTGGCGTTTGCGCGGCTGAGGCTCGTAAATTTAACGAAAAAGTAGCTGAAAAACACGGCGTAAAGCTTAGCATCATCTCAAATGATTTGCCATTTGCGATGGGGAGATTTTGCACGACTGAGGGCATAGCAAACCTGCGTGTTGGTAGCGACTTTAGATACGGTGAATTTGCCCAAAACTACGGCATGCTGATGAGTGATGGGGCGCTAAAAGGCTTGCTTGCAAGAGCGGTCTTTGTCATCAAAGATGGCGTAATAATTCACAAACAAATCGTCCCTGAAGTGACCCAGGAGCCAAACTACGACGCAGTTTTTGACGCGATAAAACAAAGCGGCGGATGTGGTTGTGGTTGTGGCTGCCATTAAAATTTACTATGCAAAGAGCCCAGCTATGATGGCAAAGAGCTGACTGCCCGTCACCACTAGCTCACCGACCTCTTTTACATCTCTTAAAACTGGCCTTATAGAGGCTAGTTTTAGGCTTGATTTTTCTTTTATTTCTTCATTTTTCGGTGGCAGATCTTGCGTGATGCTTGCGTATTTTTTAATAACCTCTATCACCTGTCTTATCTCATCTGGCAAATTTTCATCCAAATTTTTAGGCAGCGAGATATATAAATTTTCACGGCTTCTAGTTAGTAAGACGTAAATTTTTCTATAAAAAAGCTCCCTTTCATTTTTATATATGGTCTGCAAAAACGGCAAAAAGTTGTGGATGATGACATTTTGCGCCTCAAGGCCTTTAATGGACTGTATCGTCAAAACCTCTATATTTTTGCCCTCTGGCAAGACGCTCTCTTTTATGGCATTTACAGCGACCTTGCTATTACTTAAAACGACGCTTGTTTCTCCATTTGGTAAGGCTTTTAGGCACTTTTTAAGCTCTGCAAATTCATCAAGCTCGGCTACTTTTATACTGCCATCTTGCAAGATACACTGGATGTCTGAGATGAAGTCTTGATTTAGATAAAAGCTCTTTTTGTAGTAGTCGTTTATCGCAGAGTCCTTTTGCAAGATTTCAAATGCGCACCTAGCGATGTTCGAAGGCGTTCGGTAGACGTTTTTTAGGTTTTTCACGCGCCCTCTCATGTCGATACGCTCAAATTTTGGATGGTGAAAGATGTCGGCGATGTTGTTCATCGTGTATGTGTAAAATTTCTGCGCCTCGTCGATGAAAAATATACAATCCTTTATCTCCTCGTAGATGACGCGCATAAAGCCAGCTGGCATATCCTGGGTCTCGTCGCAAAGGACGTAGTCGATCGGGTGCTTTGCAAGGTGGGCTTTAAATTTTGCTCTAAACTCAGCAATCGCTTCGTCGGTTTCATAAATTTGATACTTTTGGCTGATGTTTGTATTTTCATCCATACCAAGCTTTGTTTCATCAAATTCTATGCGTTTTAGCAGCGACATTATTGGATAGACAGCGATGTTTTTGTTTATAAACTTATCGCCAAAGCATGATTTGATATTTTGAGCCAAATTTTTATTAAAGCAAAGCACGAGAAATTTCTCATTTTCGTCACGCTCAAGCCTGTTTGCGACAAAATTTGCAAGTATCATCGTCTTGCCAGTGCCTGCAACGCCCCTGATAACGCGAAAGCCGCCAGTGTAGCCGTTCATAATGCTAAGCTGCTTGTGATCAAAAAACATCACTTCGTCTTTTGTGATTATCGGAATTATCTTTTGTTTTAGTCTGCTTTGATTGACAAGCATTTCTGAAATTTTAAGAAACTCTTTTTTGTTTGGCAGCGTGCTAATAGAGGAGTTGAAAAATTTAGCAAAGATGTCCTCGTCTGTTAGATCGTCTTTGAAAAAGGTGTGATTTTTTAAATTTAGATAGCTTGGATTTTTCGCGTAAAATTTACTAGCCTCGGCCTTGCTGATAGAGGGGAAAATGACCCTGTACTCGACATTTATAGGCACTTTTTTAAGCTCTGACTCTATCTTTGCAAGAAGCATTCTTTGATAAATTTTTACCTGCTCGTAAGGGTTATTTTCGTCCATTTGCTCAAGGTCGCTCCAGTTTTTCACCTCGATGACATAAATTCCAAGCGCTGGATGAAGCAAAAGCAGGTCGATCTCCCTAGATGAGCCAGCAGGATCGTCGATGCTTGCCTTTGGGATGAGATAGTAGTTTTCATCGCCTTTTTGGTTTAAAATTTTACCGATAGCCTCGAGCACATCGGCCTCACCCTGCTCACCTTTAAAGATCTTACTAAAAATGCTTTTTATGTTCATAAACCACTCCTTTAAATTTTTAACAACTTTGGTATTTTATAAATTTTAATCTTAGAGTTTGAAGCGGTAGAGCTATCAAGCTAGCTTTTTTATGACAATGTGGGTCCTAGCCAACTAGCAGAGTGGTTTTAATCATTTAAATATAAGCTCTTTTTTCTTTTAAACATACCAAATATCAGGACTTTACTGCATACTATGCCACCTCTCTTGCCTTTTTAGCATAAAAGTGGCCTTCGTATTTTTATCTTGCCTAATTTTTTTACTATTTAAGATACACAAATTTTAGTTTTTAATTATTTATTGATTATTTTTCTAAAAACTTAGTAAATCCTGCTATTTTAAAGCTCTCATGCCAGTTTAAATACCACAAAATTTCTTTAAATTTTAGAGAAGAAATGTATTATTTTAATTTCACTACCTTTGTATTTTTTACTTGCATTAAGTCTAAATTTTTATTCTCAAAATATAAAATTTAAAAATAAGAAAATGACTGAAAAATTAAAAAGTGATTTTAAATTTGAAGTGGCCGGGAGATAGGGATTCGAACCCCAGGAGGCTTTCACACCTCAACGGTTTTCAAGACCGCCGCTTTCGACCGCTCAGCCATCTCCCGAATTAAAGATTTGTGATTATAGCCAACTTTGCTTAAAATTTGCTATAACCACTAAGAATTATTCTGTTTTTTCTTTAACGTAACTAGCGCCGTCATTGATCTTCTCTTTAGTCCATTCTTTGGCATTATGAGTATCTTCTTTTACGCCGTGCCAAGTGTTTGAACAACCTACTGCAAAAAATGCCATACATACTATTAAAAGCAATTTTTTCATCGTTATCCCTTTATGTAGTTATTTTTGAAGTTGGAGGCGACACCCGGATTCGAACCGGGGATCAAAGCTTTGCAGGCTCATGCCTTACCACTTGGCCATGTCGCCGTTTTGGTGGTGCCCGAGACCGGACTTGAACCGGTACGGTAAAAACTACCGAGGGATTTTAAGTCCCTTGCGTCTACCATTCCGCCACTCGGGCAAAATTTAATGGAGCGGGAAACGAGATTCGAACTCGCGACCCCAACCTTGGCAAGGTTGTGCTCTACCCCTGAGCTATTCCCGCGTTAAAGGTTGCAATGTTATCCAAAAGTTGCTTAAAAATTTATTTTATAAAAACGACTTTCAAAAAAATGTAAGCCATAAAAAGATAAAATACCAAATCTTTTGGGGTTATAGCTCAGCTGGGAGAGCGCTTGAATGGCATTCAAGAGGTCGGCGGTTCGATCCCGCTTAACTCCACCATGTTTTACTCTCTTTTTTTGCTAACAAATATTTTCACGTTTTTCATGAAATTTTACGTCAAATATATGTAAAAATTTAGAATTCTTTCGCTACATTAACAAAATGTATAATTTAAAACAATATGTAAATGAAATTTTAAAAAATCACCACGATGAGCGTGTATTTAGCTTTGAATTTGATGGGCAAAAATTTTGGTTAAAACGCATTGAAAAGAGCATCGAAGGCAGCTTTTTAACTAAAATTTTTAAACCAAACCCTTATAAATCTTTTGCTGCCGAGATAAAAAAGCTTGAAATTTTAAACGAGGCAAATGCCCCTGCTCCAAAACTCGTGCTAAAAAGTGATGAATTTTTCGTTATAGAAGATGTTGGTGAGCCAGTTGCTAGGCTATTTAAATATAGCACCGATGAAAAATTTAAGCATAAAATTTTACTAAAAGTAGCCCGTGCATTAGCTGGACTTCACGCACTAAATTTCGCGCATGGACGCCCAGCACTTAGGGATATTGCCATAAAAAATGACGAGATAAAATTTCTTGATTTTGAGTCAAAATTTTTTAGCGATGATCTAGAGCTTAGAAAGTGTCGTGATCTGCTAGTTTTCATCCACGAGCTCTACCGACAAAAAATTTCAAACGAGCTTGTAAAGGAGGCGATTGATGAGTACATTAAGGCTAATGGCAGCGAAATTTACGAGCACTCTTTGCGCTTAATAGTGAAATTTAAACCACTTTACTACCTGCTAAGGCCGTTTAAATTTTTAGACAAAAAAGATCTAAATGCGGCTATTTCAACATTTGAGCTACTTTTACCAGCCGCAAAATCCAAAATCACATCTAGATAACTAAAAAATAATCTTCTAAATTTTATCTCTACTTAACAAAAAATAAATTAATATTCGTTATTAAAATTAAAAGGAGATATATGCTTTTAAAGCGCAACAAAATTATTTTCAACATCCACCTAATAATCGGCCTGATCGCGACTATACCGCTACTTATCATGACACTTGCAGCGCCATTTGCCTCTTATAGAGAGGAGATCAAGTCTGCGATAAATGAAAAATATATAAATTTAACGCCTAGCGAAAAGCCAAATTTAAGCTTAAGCGAAATCCTCGCCAAAGCAAAAAGCGAGATCAAATTTGATACGCTTGAAAACGTGCAAATCGGCGGCGAAAACAAAGCCTATAGCATCAGCGTCACTAAAGATAAAAAGCCCTTAAATTTCTTCATCGATCCACGTAGCGGCGAGGTGATCAGCGAAGACTGGGGCGAGAAAACTCGCATGATAATACTAAGCCTACATAGAAATTTAGGCCTTGCCCTGCTTGATAGCAAAGTCCCAGCCAACATCGGCAAGCAAATAGTCGCCATTAGCTCCATCATCATGGCTCTACTTGCGATCAGCGGCCTCATCCTCTACGCACCAGCGATCAAGCGAAATTTACTAAATTCGCTAAAAATAAAGCTAAACGCAAAAGGCTACGCCTGCTTTTACAACCTCCACACGAGCCTTGGCACCTACGTGGCGATCCTGCTTGTCGTGATGTCGCTAACTGGTCTTTACTGGTCTTATGGCTGGGTCAGAAACAGCGTAAATAGCATATTTTTCGAGCTAAAACCAAGCCAAGCGCAAAGGGCAATGCCTCAAAGAAATTTAATCCCAATAAGCGATGAGAAATTTAAAGAGATCGAGACTGCGGAGCAAATTTTTAAAGACAATGTCACACTAGAGCTAAAATCACTCACGATAAACGTGCCTGAAAACAACCAAAGCACCTACACCATAAACTACGAAACTAGCGAGAGCCAAGTGGGCAAACTAAAGCTTGACGCGAGCGCTGGCAAGATCAAAGAAAACAAGCTTGTTAGCAAGAGTGATAGCATCCCAGAGGCAAAAAAGGCTGGTCGCAAGGTGCTTAGCCTGCACACTGGAGAGATGTTTGGCGAGGTCGGTCAGATCGTCTTTGCCATCTCTTGCGTGATCGCGGTTTTACTAATAATAACTGGCTTTTTGATGACCATAAAAAGGAGCAAAGCCATATAAATAAAAGTAAATTTTTACCTTGCTTTGGGTAAGATTTTAAGAAATTTTTACCACAAACAAGAGAGAAATTTATGAACAGAAAACGCATCTACAACCCAAGTTCAAATGAAAATTTGACTGACAGAAGAGTCTTTAACGGCAACCCACACGGCATTTTAAATTTCACCAAGGCAAAATACGAGTGGGCGTTAAAGCTTTGGGACCTCATGGAGGCAAACACATGGTTTCCAAAAGAGGTCGATACCACCGACGACGTGCGCGACTACGCCTACAACCTCACAGAGGCTGAAAAGCGCATGTACGACCTTGTCTGGAGCCAGCTCATCTCGATGGATAGCTTCCAGACAAACAACCTAGCTGACAACATCAACCCTTACATCACCGCCCCAGAGATCAACGCCGTGCTAAGCCGCCAAGCCTACGAAGAGGCAAACCACAGCAAGTCTTACGCTGTCATGGTCGAGGCGATCTGTGACAACACCGACCTCATCTACGAGATGGAGAAGCACGACGACGTCTTGCGCGAGAAAAACGACTATATCTCAAGCGTTTATGAAGAGCTTGCAGGCGAAGTAACTGATGAGAAGCTGCTTCTTGCGATGGTTGCCAACCAAATTTTAGAGGGCATCTACTTTTACAGCGGCTTTACAGCGATCTACGCTCTAGCTCGCGCTGGCAAGATGCTGGGCTCAGCACAGATGATCCGCTTCATCCAACGCGACGAGATCACACACCTGCTTTTGTTTCAAAACATGATAAATTCAGTCCGCAAAGAGAGGCCTGACCTTTTCACGCCTGAGACTGAGGCAAAAATTTATGATATGTTTGAAAAAGCTGGAAATTTAGAGATCAAATGGGGCAAATACATCACCCAAAACCAAATAATGGGTTTTACAGACGATATCATCGAGCAGTACATCCACTATCTCATCGACCAGCGCCTAGTTGCGATCGGCCTAAAACGCAAATACAACGTCGCTCACCCGATCAAATGGGTCGATGACTTTGCTAAATTTAACGACCAAAAGTCAAATTTCTTTGAAGCAAAGGTGACAAACTATAGCAAGGGAAGTATCAGCTTTGATGACTTTTAAAAATGGCATCTTAGCCCTTGTCTGCGTGCTTTTTGTGGGGTGTGCGAGTAGTAGTAATGAAAGAGCCATTAGCATAGCAAATAAGGATTTATTAAATAGTTTTAACCCTTACATACTTGCAAAAACTAACGAAACCAAAGATGCCGTCACCTACCAAAGCATGCCAGCTGGCGATGTTTGGCCAAGTCTAGCGCCTATTGGCTCTGCGCTTGTTGTTGATGTTTTTAAAGAGATAAACAAAACATGCAACTTCAAATATAGCGACCTAAAAGAGACTAGGATGGTATATTTTGACGATAAAACCTCGTTTTCTTATGAAGTTTGGGTATTTAACGACCCGCTTTCAGAGCGCGATGACAAGATCACAGCCATAACTGTTTTACTAAAGCCAACGCCTGATATCGGCGGCACAGATATGGATTTTAGGATACCAGCGGATTGTCATGCGCCAAAGCAAACTACATTTGTATTTGGAAAATAAATGAGCGAAAATTTAAACCTAATAAGCCTAACTTTAAAGGCAAAAAATACAACAGATCGCCTAGAGGAGCTTGCAAATTTAGTTGAGGCTGCACCTGAAAACTCACTCCTACTTGCAAGCGAGCTTTGCATAAGCGGCTATGATTTCGACGGCTTTTTTGCTGGGGCAAATAAAGCGATGCTTGGTGGCATGATAGGCAGCTTTGATGCGATGCTACTTGAGCGCTTGCAAGAGGCGCTTAGCCCAGATAAATTTCTTGGTTTTACGCACCTTAGCAGCCTAAACAAAAGCGCAGGGCTCGCTCAAATTTCAAATCTAAATCCGCACCAACCAAAAATTTATAACGAATTTTTACTTCTTAACTCAAACAACGTCTTTCATTCGCAGTTTAAGGCTGAGCTTTTTAGGCCAAATTTAGAGCACGAGATCTTTGCTGCTGGCGAAGTGAGCGATATAAATGCTTTTGATTTTAGGGGGCTAAGGCTTGGCGTGCTGATATGCTTTGAGCTACGTGATAGCAGGCTTTGGGCAAAGCTAAAAGGGTGTGACATCATTATGGTGCCAGCCATGTGGGGCAAGGCTAGAGAGGACGCCTACCTTAGCCTTTGCAAGGCGCTTGCGATCGCAAATAACTGCTACGTCATGATATCAAGCTCGCTTGATCTTGAGGTCGCTGGGGTCTTTTTGCCAGATGGCACGCTAGAAGCAAGCGCAGTTTTTGACGCAAATTTGATAGCGCAGATAAAGAAAAATTTAGGGCTTTTATAAATTTTAAGATAAGCTTTAAATCGTATAATAGCGATTTAAAATTTGTTTAGGATAGAAATTTTGACCCAATTAGAAGCGATAAAATGCCAAAATTTAGCTAGCGACATAGCCGACGAGATCACGCTAAGTCCGCTTTTGTTTGACGCGATATCAACAACCGAGCGCGAAATTTTCGTGCCTATCCCTGCACATGCTTACAAGCTTGACGCGCAGCCGATACTGGGTAATCAGTGGATCAGCTCGCCACTAACGGTGGCAAAGATGACGATGGCGCTAGAGTGCGAAAATGTGGATAATATCCTAGAAATAGGCTGTGGCAGCGGCTATCAAGCAGCGATATTAAGCAAGCTCGCGCATAGAATTTTTAGCGTTGAGCGCATAGAAAAGCTAGCCATGGAGGCAAAAAAACGCTTCGAGACGCTAAAGATCAAAAACGTACACGTAAGATATGATGATGGCAACAACGGCTGGCGAAGCTACGCGCCGTTTGATAGGATTTTACTCTCGGCTGCTGCTGATGAGATCTCGCCAAATTTATTCGCTCAACTAAAAAATGGCGGCATCTTGGTCGCTCCGATGAAAAAAGATGGCAAGCAGTTTATCGCTAAATTTAGAAAAGACGAGAGTGGAAATTTAGAAAAAGAGTTTTTAGACGAGTGCCTTTTTGTGCCACTTCTTGAGGGCAGAGAGTAGAGGCTTTTACCTCTACAACTACCACCTAACTAGCCACTCGCCGCTTGGGTGCTGCGTAAATACAATATCATCAAATTTTGTAGTCTCTTCGCCATCTGCTGTGATAAATGTAACGCTAAAGCTAAATGCGTTTTTGGCGATAAATTTCACATTTTCTATACTCAAAATATCGACGCTGTCGCTACAAGTGCCACTAGCCCTTTTTGAATAGCTATCATCTCTTCGTAGCGCAGGTGCCCTTGTGCCACCTTCCATAAATTTATCATTTTTATTAGCCTTATAGCATGCCATATTTGCTAAAAATTCCTGCATCCTAGGCTTTGCGCTATCAAATTTCGCTTGATACTCCTTTGGCACCTTAACGCCCAAAATAGCGCCTGGCACCGTCTGACCAACTAAATTTCTACTTTTTGTTAGCATTGGCTCGCTTTTTGGATCGCAAAAGGCAAAGCTACCAAAAACGGCACAGAGTACAATGACAAGAAGCGATTTTGTTTTCATTTTTCTCCTTTTTAAATAAGAGCCATTCTATCTTGTGCCACTTAAAAGTTGCTTGAGTTATAAATTTAAATAATAAATTTGAGTTTTTAGGAGAGGCAAAGCCTAAGCCTTGCCATAAATTTAGATTTTTTAGAATTTATAAGTGTAGCCTGTGTAAATTCCCACACTTGTATCTCTTAGCTGAGCGCCGCTATTTTTCTTATAAAATGTCTTATCAGCTTTTAGACCAAACTCAAGCGCGTTGTGAGCGTCAAATGAGTACTGACCGCCAGCTTTTGCGCCAACTAACAAACCTTTGAAATTTTTCTTACTAGTTTCGTTTTCAAAGCTTTGTCTAACACTTAGATAACCAAGACCAGCATAACCGCCAAGTACGGCTTTAAAGTTTTCAGTGATGTTTGGTGTGTAGTCAGCGCCTGCTATAAGCTTATGTTTGCTCCATTTTGCGTCTGCTTCACCAGCATTTTTTCTAGCTTTAAAGTCGTAGTAGTAGCCACCATACGCTCTATAGCTGTCAAAATCATAACCGCCATAAAAGCCAAGTCCGTAGTGACCTTTGTTGAAGTTATTTTTTTCGCTTTTTGCGATATTTTTAGTTTTGATCTTTGAATTGAACGAATAATCACCCTCGCCACCGACAAATGCACCTTGCGCAAGTGCAGCTGAACTAACTAAAGCTAAAACCAAGCTTGATTTTACAAGTAAATTTTTCATACTTCTCCTTTAAAAATTTTCGTGATTTTACTATTACGCGTTTAATCTATATGAAATTTAAATTTAACAAAGCCCTATTTTTCATAGTTTGTGAGCTTTTAAATTTAAATTCATCTATATTTACTATTAAATTTTAAAATTACACAAAATTTTTCAACAAAGGAGAGAAAATGGCACTAGATAAAGAGCTAGTAAATTTCGGTGAAGAGCATGAGCTAAATGCGATCCTTTCAAAATTTGGCAAATCACAAAGCCAAAAAAACAGAGCAACACTTGGCGAGCTTGGCAAAAAATGCAAGGAAAAACTTGCTAAAAGAGTGCTAACTCAAGACGAATTTGGTGAGTTTGTAAAAGCACACCTAAAAGAGCTTGAAGACAAAAAAGCTTAAATCTCTGGGGGCAACCCCAGAAAATCCTACTTGCAATCCTCTTTTGTCAAATTTATCACAGTAAAATTTTTGCCATTTGCGTAGTTGTATATCCACGAGGCTTTATCGATAAGAGGGTTTTTACTGCTACAAAAGTCCTCTTTTAGCATTTCAGTCTGCAACTTTTTAAACTCATCTATCTGTTCTTTAGTAAATTTACTAAATTTAATATCCTCGCTATCATTTATAACAAACGTGGTTTTTAGGGTCTCATTTTCGCATGTAGCACCCGTTATTACGCTATTTTCATCGACTCTTGTGGGAGCTGGCTCATCGATCATGCTTACAACAGCTTTAATAAATGCATTATCACAATCAACTGCAAACGTAGAGGTCAAGAGCATAGATAGAGACAATATTATTTTCTTCATTTTGTGTCCTTTTTGGAAAGTATATTAAATTTAATGGTAAAAATACTAGAGATAAATTTGCGCCCAAACTAGGACGCAAATTTCTTAAGGAGGGAATGTTTAAAATTAAAATTTATAAGTGTAGCCTACGTAAAGACCGATGTTGCTCTCTCTAACTTTAACTTCTTCAATTTTTCTATAAAAAGTATAGTCAGCCTTAACGCCAGCCTCTAAAATATTGTTTTGATCAAGTAAGTACTCAGCACCGAATTTTGTGCCCAAAACAAAACCAGTTGAGTGTTGTGCACTATCTGAATTATCTACCTTAAATTTTATTCTTGAAACGCCAGTATAAGCACCTGCTACAAGCTTAACATCGCTGGTAATGCTTGGAGTATAGTCGGCACCTGCTAGAAAGCTGTGTTTATTCCACTTAATTGTATATTTTTCACCATCATCTTCTAACTCTTTTTTAGTCTGAAAATTATAAAAATAAGCACCATAAGCTCTGAAGTTGTCAAAATCATAACCAGCTTTTATGCCACTGTTAAATTGACCTTTCCTAAGTCTTGCTCCATCGTTAGCCTCAGATAACTTTACATTTGACGCAAAAGAGTATCCGCCCTCGTAACCAATAAATGCTCCCTCTGCCATAGCAAATGAGCAAACCGCACATGCAATCATGCTAGCTTTCAAAAATGAACTTTTCATTTTCAATCCTTTAAAAATATAATGTAAATGTAATTTTACGGATTTTTATTTAAAAAATTATTAATTTATAATATTAAATAAGCATTGATAAATTTACTTTGTTTATAAAGTTCGTATTTTAGGGATTTATAAAGATAAATTTATAAAATTTTTAATTATTAAAAAGTAACACCTAGTCGTTAAATTTCAAAAAAATGCTATAAATTTTCTCGCACGAGAGGCTGCGATATAAGAGGTCAGCTAAATGATTTTTTTAGAGATAAACTATTTCTAAAAAAAGCTTAAATTTCTAGCTTTTCTGTATTTTTATCAAATAACCCATTAAATTTAATAGATAAAATTTATAACTTTCAAAAAATATCTAAAAATTTGGTATCCTAAGAAGCATTTGCAAGTGTAATGCAAGAGGACAAAGAGCTAGTCGAAGTATTAAATTTACCATCCTCTTCTATGATGTATATAGTGATGCTCGTAGCTGTTTTCAGCACCACAGCCAGCCTTTAAAAGGCCACGCACTATACCGCCGCCGCCAAGCGCTTCTGGTCCTAATGATCTATCCCAGCGATCCTCGCATTCATGTTTTTTAGCCTCTTTATAAGCTATCTCACAAAGAGCCAAGAAGATGCCAAGCGCAATCGATATTATAAATTTATGAGTAGTGCTTAGTTTGGCATTATTGGCATTAGAAGGATCTGCCTCTTTTTTATTCTTAACTTTACTTGTTCTTTTTCTTCTTAGTTTGTCCATCTTTTTACTTTAATAAAAGAGTAAAAATTTAAAGCCATTTTCATCTCAAATTTACAAAATTTCTCTTATGAGAAGCTGTGGCGTAACAAGCCCGCGGAACGAATTTTTAGACACGCAAAAGATGATATCCACCATCTCACCCACTCTAACATGCCTTGTGAAGTTAAAAAATAGCGCCTCAAGCGTTTTGTTGTCTTTTTGCAAGATAAGTTTTAAGTGGTTTTGATCCCTGCCTATAAGCCTCTCGTTTTTAACGACGGCATTTTCTATCTTAAAGACTGGGCGTGGATTTTTCTGTCCGTATGGCTCGTAAAATTCCAAAATTTCAAGCAACTCAAAGTCGATCTCGCTTGGCATTATGTCGCCAAGTAGCTCATCTGAGCTTTTGCACTCTTGCATATTTAGGCACGAGCAGCTTTTATTTATCGCCTCTTTAAATTTTTCCAAATTTTCAGGCGCAAGAGTTAGTCCTGCTGCACCTTTGTGACCGCCATAGCTTGTTAGCAGATCTTCGTGGCTTGCGATGAGTGATAAGATATCAAGCTTGCCAACGCTTCTAGCACTGCCTTTTGCGCGGCCTTTATCGATGCTAAAGACGATAGCTGGCTTTGCAAAGTGCTTTGCCAGGCGGCTGGCCACGATGCCTATCACGCCCTCATGCCACTGCTCGCCCCAGGTAATGATAACCTCATCGTCCTCTTTTACGTCCTTTAGTGAGCACTCAAAGAGTTGGCGCTCCTCCTCTTTTCTGGAGTTGTTAAATTCAATGATCGTATCAAGGCAGTCGTAGGCCTCTTCGATGCTCTTTGCACGCAAGAAGTTAAATGAATTCATCGCATCGTCCATGCGTCCGGCTGAATTTATAAGAGGCGCTATAAGAAAGCTGATATCATCACACTCAAATTTATCCTTGCCGTAAAACTCTTTTATGACGCAAAATGCCGAGCGTTTCGAGGCATTTAACTTGCAAATACCCATGCGAACAAGCATCCTGTTCATATCTCTTAGCTCCATCATATCAGCTATTATCGCGATGGCTAAAAGCTCTAAAAACTTGCTCATATCGTAGTTTAGCTTGCAAACATCCTTTAGCGCTCCAACCAAATACCAAGCCACTTCAGCACCGCAAATTTCGATATTTGGGAAGTTGCAGTCCTCTTGTTTTGGATTGATGATAGCGTAGGCTTCTGGTAAAATGGCTGGTGGCATGTGGTGATCTGTGATGATGAGATCTATGCCTTTTTCTTTGCAGATGCTAGCTGCTTCATTTGCTGATATGCCGTTATCGACGGTGATTATTAGACTCACATCGTTTGCAAGCTCGTCGATGATCTCAGGGTTTAAGCCATATCCGTCCTTAAAGCGATTTGGGATCTTTACTAGGTAGTTTTTTACACCAAGATCATCAAAAAACTCGGCTAAAATCACACTTGAAACCACGCCATCAACGTCATAATCGCCAACAATAGCGATATGCTCGTTTCTCTCGATCGCCTCTTTGATGCGATTAGCGCCTTTGTAGATATCTTTTAGGGCGCTTGGCGTTGGAATTTCACTAAGTTTTTTGTGTATGTCGTTACAAAATCTACGTGCTAGTAAATTCCTAATATCCTCTTTAGTTAACATAGCTTTGGCAAGGACTTTTTGACGCCCTGCCAACTTTGACTAATGCTATTTGCTCACTTAAATTTACGCCCAAACTGCCAAAATTTTGGCAACAAAAATGCTTTTTTTTCATCGTAATCTTTCGTCTTTATTTTGAATGCTTTGATTATATCTTTTTGAAATTTAATTTCTTATAATTTTCATTGAAAGTAAGATTTTTAGGGCAAAAAACTTTTGTTAAATTGATACTCTTTATAAATTAGCCATTGTAAATTTGAAGTAAAAAATGAGGGAAATTTTAAGTAAAAATAAGGGGTCATAAGACCCCAAAAATTAAAATTTATATGTATAGCCTAGGTAAGCGCCGATATCTGTTGATTTAAGATTTTTAATTTCATCTGTGTCATACCAAGATCTATCAGCTTTTACACCAAACTCAAGTGCATTGTGTTCATCAAAACTATACTCAGCACCAAGTCTTGCACCAAATAACCATCCAGCTTGTGTAAGGTCATAAGTAGCTCTTACAGTAGATGATCTAGCTTCTAAATTTAGGTCAATAATTGAGATACCTGTATAAAGACCAGCAATTAGTTTAAAGTTGTCTGTTATTGCTGGGGTATAATCACCACCTACTACAAGTTTATGATTAGTCCATTTTGCATCTATTGTGCCACTAACACCATTAACTGAACCTTTATTGCTCTTCTTGCCCTCTGTATGATAGAAGTATCCACCATAAACTCTAGCTACTCCAAAGTCATAACCGCCTTTGATACCAATATTAGGTCTGCTATCCTTTGCGCTACCAGTATCATCTGTTAGCTTTGAGCTAAAATCATAGCCGCCCTCAACTCCGACAAATCCACCTTGTGCTAAAGCAAATGAGCCAGCAAGTGAAAGTGCCAAAACACTTTTTAAAACGCAATTTTTCATTTTTTCTCCTTTATAAATGATTGCGTAAGCATTGTATGTTTAGCAAGATTAAAAAATACTTAAATGATTTAAATTTTATCAATAATACGTTTACTTTTATTTTTAATATAAATTTTGAGAGTAATTTAAAGAAAATTTGGCAAGAAAACTTGCCAAATTTATCATTTTACGTGATTAGCCAAGCTTGCTTTTATAAAGCCTAGTATCACAGGGTTTGGTCTAGTTAAGCGGCTAGTAAATTCAGGGTGACACTGCACGCCTACAAACCACGGATGGCCTTTTAGCTCGATCGCCTCTACTAGTCCGTCGCTTTCGCCACTTACTATTAGACCAGCCTTTTCAAAGACCTCTTTGTATTTTGGATTTGCCTCGTAGCGGTGGCGGTGTCGCTCTTTTACGCTCTTTGCGTTGCCGTAAATTTCAGCCAAAAGCGTCTTTGGCTTGATGTCGCAGTTGTAAGCACCTAGCCTCATAGTGCCGCCAAGTGGGCTTGTGTGCGTTCTTATCTGCTTTTTGCCGTGGGCATCGATGAAGCTATCTATTAGATAGATGATAGGATTTTTGCACTCTTTGTTAAATTCCATAGAATTTGCATCCTCTAAACCCAAAACATCCCTTGCAAACTCGATTAGTGCCAGCTGCATACCAAGGCAAATTCCAAGATATGGGATCTTATTTTCACGAGCAAATTTTATGGCCTGCATCTTGCCTAAAACGCCTCTTTCGCCAAAGCCACCAGCTACTAAGATACCATCCACGTCTTTTAAAAGCTCATTTACATTGCTCTCTTCTATCTTTTCGCTATCTATCCAGCGTAAATTTACCCTAGCATCTAAATTTGCTCCAGCGTGGATAATGCCCTCAGTTAGACTCTTGTAGCTCTCTTTTAGATCGATATATTTGCCTACAAAGGCGATTGTAGTTTCGTTCGTTGGAGCGATGATCCTTTTTACTAGGCTATCCCAGTTTGCCATGTCTGGTTTTAGCTCGCCAAAGCCTAAATTTTCAGCGATCGGTGTTAATATATCTTGCTTTAAAAATGAAAGTGGAATTTGATAGATACTTGCACTGTCTAAGCTTTCTATGACGCAGTTTTTCTCCACACCACAGCTTGCTGCGATCTTATCTTTTAGCTCGCGGTTTAGCGGCATTTCAGATCTGCAGATGATGATATCTGGGGTTATGCCGATGCGTCTTAGCTCGCCTACGCTGTGCTGGGTTGGCTTTGTTTTTAGCTCGCCAGCTACTTTGATAAATGGCACGAGCGTTAGGTGGATATTTAGCGCTCTTTTTTTGCCAACTTCTACTCTTAGCGCCCTTATCGCCTCTAAAAATGGGAGTCCCTCGATGTCGCCAACGGTTCCGCCGATCTCAACGATGAGTACATCTTTGCCCTCGCCTGCTTTTTTGATACGATCAACGATCTCACCAACGATATGAGGGATCACTTGTATAGTCTTTCCAAGGTAATCGCCACGGCGCTCTTTTTCGATAACCGAGCTATAAACTCTACCCGTTGTGAAGTTATTATCCTGACTTAGGCTCTCATCTAAAAATCTCTCGTAGTGACCAAGGTCTAGGTCTGTTTCAGCGCCATCGTCTGTAACAAAGACTTCGCCGTGTTCTAGTGGGCTCATCGTGCCTGGATCTACGTTGATATATGGGTCAGCTTTTAAGACGCTCACCTTTAAGCCAGAATTTTTAAGTAATGTCGCGATAGACGCAGCTGCGATGCCTTTTCCAAGTGAGCTTAAAACGCCGCCTGTGATAAAAATATACTTCGTCTCTTTTGCCATCAAATTTCCTTAACTTTAGTTATTTTTTAATCTGCCGATTATACCCCTTAAATATTTAGTAAGGCATTAATCTTGCAATTTTTAAAAATTATTCTTTAAGTTTTTTTGTTATAGACTTCGGCATCATGATTAAAAACTGCTTAAAAAACATTGCCTCTTTATATATAGACGGCTTTAAAAATATGAAAATAGGCAAGAAACTATGGCTTCTCATAGCGATAAAGCTTATCATTATGTTTGGAATTTTAAAGGTCTTCATCTTTGACGAGACCCTTAATACCAAATTTCAAACCGACGAAGAAAAAAGCGAATTTGTAATTCGTAATTTAATAAAGGAATAAAATGTCTGAGATGGATTTTGTTGATTGGTCTAGGGCTCAGTTTGCGCTGACTGCCATTTACCACTTTTTGTTTGTCCCGCTTACGTTGGGGCTAAGTTTTATCATCGCCATTATGGAGACGATATATGTCAAAACTGGCGATAAGGCCTGGCTTGAGATAACGAAATTTTGGCTAAAGCTCTTTGGTATAAATTTCGCTATCGGCGTTGCTACTGGCATCATCATGGAGTTTGAGTTTGGTACAAACTGGGCGAATTATAGCTGGTTTGTAGGTGATATATTTGGCGCTCCGCTTGCGATAGAAGGCTTGCTAGCATTTTTCATGGAGAGTACATTTTTTGCCATTATGTTTTTTGGCTGGGATAAAGTCAGTAAGAAATTTCACCTGCTTTCAACTTGGCTTGTTGCGATCGGTTCAAATTTAAGTGCACTTTGGATCTTGATCGCAAATGGCTGGATGCAGTATCCAATAGGCATGAAATTTAACCCAGATACAGCTAGAATGGAGATGCAAAATTTCTTCGAAGTCGCACTAAATCCACTTGGCATAACTAAATTTTTACACACAGTAACTAGCGGCTACACTATCTCGGCTCTTTTTGTGATAGGAATTTCTGCTTGGTTTTTGATCCAAAAACGCCACATCTTGCTTGCTAAAAAAAGCATCGTCGTTGCTAGTGCATTTGGCCTTATCACTTCGGCATTTTTGCTACTTAGTGGCGATGAGAGCGCATATCTTGCGGCTCAAAAGCAGCCTATGAAACTTGCAGCCATGGAGGGACTTTACAAGGGCGAGAAAAACGCTGGCCTAGTTGCTGCTGGCATTTTAAACCCAGCTAAAAAGCTTGGCGATGAGAGCGATGCCTTTTTACTTGAGATAAAGGTACCTTACGCACTTGGCATCATGGCAAACAGAGAGCTTGACTCATTTACACCAGGCATAAACGACCTACTTTATGGCAATAGCGAGCACAATCTAATAAGCGTTGAAGAGAAGATGGCAAAAGGCAAAGTCGCTATCGAAGCTCTTAAAAACTACAAAGAGGCTAAAAAAGCAAATGACGAGAGCTTGATGAAAAGCTCACTTTCAAATTTAGAGAGCAACCTAAATTTCTTAGGATATGGCTATCTTAAGGACGCAAAAGATGCTGTGCCGCCAGTTGCACTTACATTTTATAGCTTCCACATCATGGTCGCACTTGGCACTTACTTCATAGCTCTTTTTGTTATCACTCTTTATCTAAATCTCTCAAGAAAATATAAATTTGAAAACATAAGAGCATTTTTGTGGATCTGCCTCTTTACCATACCGCTTGGCTACATCGCAGCTGAGGCTGGCTGGATAGTAGCAGAGGTCGGCCGTCAGCCATGGGCAATACAAGATCTCATGACCGTCGGCGTCGGAGCTACAAATTTATCTGACTCAAATGTCAAAATTTCATTTATATTATTTGCTGTTTTATTTACGGTCTTGCTAATTGCCGAGATCAAGATCATGCTTAAGCAAATAAAGATAGGATTTAACGATCATGCATAGTTTAAGCTTAGAAAATTTACAAATTTATTGGTGGTTTATAGTTAGCCTTCTTGGCGGACTTTTGGTATTTATGATGTTTGTTCAAGGCGGTCAAACGCTCATCTTTAGCCTTGGCAAGGACGAGCTTAAAAAAGATATGCTCATAAATTCTATCGGTAGAAAATGGGAGCTTACATTTACGACGCTTGTTATGTTTGGTGGCGCGTGCTTTGCGGCGTTCCCGCTATTTTACGCTACTAGTTTTGGTGGCGCTTACTGGGTTTGGCTGGCTATTTTATTTTGCTTTATCATCCAAGCTGTAAGCTACGAGTACCGCAAAAAGCCTGATAACTTCTTAGGCGCTAGGACTTATGAAATTTTCCTTTTCATAAATGGCTCGCTTGGTGTTATCCTTATTGGTATGGCGGTTAGTACATTCTTTAGCGGTAGTGACTTTGTGCTAAATGAGCACAACTTTGTCGAGTGGAAAACTCCATTTCGTGGTCTTGAAGCTTTATCAAATCCTTACTTGTACTTGCTTGGCATAGCGATGTTTTTCTTATCTCGCATAGGCGGCTGCTTATATCTTATGAACAACATCGCTGATGGCGAATTTATACAAAACGCTAGAAAACAGCTACTTGTTAATACCGTGCTATTCTTGCCATTTTTCCTAGGATTTCTTGCGTGGATACTTACAAAAGATGGCTTTGCATACGACGCAAACGGCGTAGTTAGCCTTGTTGCTTACAAATACGCTATAAATTTGATCGAGATGCCTATCGCTGGCGTGTTGCTACTTGTTGGCGTGCTTTTGGTGCTTGTTGGAATTTTCCAAGGAGCATTTACAAAAAGCATCCGTGGAATTTTTGCTTACGGCGTTGGCGTTACGCTAGCTGTGACCGCACTATTTTTGATAACAGGACTAAATGGCACAGCATTTTATCCGTCATTTAGCGATCTTTCTAGCTCGCTAACTATCAAAAATGCAAGCTCAAGCCACTACACACTTGGCGTCATGGCCTATGTTAGCTTGCTAGTGCCTTTCGTGCTTGCTTATATCGTCGTAGTTTGGAGAGCGATAGATAGCAAGAAGATCACACAAGATGAGATCAAAAACGATCATCACGCATACTAAGGATAAAAGATGTTAGAAGCAGGAATTTTTTTGATACTTTGGCCAGTAACGCTATTTATTAGCTACAAATTTGTTCTCTTTTCTCTTAAGAAATTTGACGCAAATAACTAAAATTTAGGGGCGTTTCGCTCCTAAATTTACTCTCTATATACTTTAAACAAAAATTTTATATTTATTTTTACCATTTAAGCCATACTTTACCTAAGTGTTATTTCTGCGTTAGTTTTGTGGAGTAAGATATCATTAAATTTCTACAAAAGGAGCGAAAATGAGCAAGAATTTCTTAGGTTCTGTTGCCCTTGCGGCTGTTTTGATTAGTGGTATTAGTGTAGGCGTCACGCCACTGGAGGCTGGTGTCTTGGCTCATCACGTGAAGGTTCAAGGCGAGCTTGGATCAGTCTTTATAAACCCTTACGACGTATCTCCGCTAACTGCTGTCATCGATAGAGCCGGCAAAGACATCAAAGATATCCACGTCAAAGTAAAAGGCAAGCCAGATGGCGGCATAGATATCGACTACAACGTCTCAGAGCATGCCTTACTCACGCATGATGGTGTGCCTATTTGGGGACTTTATCCCGACTATCTAAACGAGGTCGTGCTTAGTTATACATTTAACGGAGCTAAAAAGGTTGAGACATATAAAATTTACGCCCAACCTATCGTCACATATAGCCGTGATTTTAGATTCTCACACATGCAAAAAACTCACGTCAAAAAGGTCGATCCTGCCTTTAAAAACAGGCTCTATCTCATAAACAACACGATCACAAGCATCTATAAACCGCTTGATTGGAAAAATGGTGGAGCTGCTAGCTGGAACGACTTTACCGAAAACTACATCGTAGATACCAAAGGTGAGGTCAGATGGTACCTTGACTATCAGAAATTTTACGACCGTAGCGAGAGAAGAGTGATGGATGGGGGTATGATGATGGGCTTTCATCAGCTAAAAAACGGCGATATCAGCTTTGGCATGGCTCAAAGATATCTTAGATATGATCTAATGGGAAAAGAAATTTACAACCGCCCACTACCTAGAGGCTACATCGACCTAAGCCACGAGGTGATGCCACTAAAAGATGATCACGCACTTCTTAGAGTAGCAAAATACAACTATCATCACAAAAATGGCAAAATTTCTCATACCATAAGAGACCACATCATCGAGGTCGATAACACTGGCAAGGTGGTTGAAGAGTGGGATCTAAATGAAATTTTTGGCAACAACGTTTATCGTAGCAACCTCATAAAAGCACTTGATGCTAGGGCTGTTTGCCTAAATATCGACATGGACGCAAAAGAGATCAAGATAAGCGACGATCAGCCATTTGGCGATGTCACCTCCACTGGCACAGGCAGAAACTGGGCGCATGTAAATTCTATCTCATACGATGAGAGCGATGATAGCATCATCCTTTCGCTTCGTCACCAAGGCATCGTAAAGATAGGACGAGATAAAAAAGTAAAATGGATATTAGCCTCGCCTGAGGGCTGGAGCGAGGACTTTAAAGCAAAAGTGCTAACTCCAGTAGATAGTAAAGGCAACAAGATAAAATGTGAAAACTCAAAATGCGAGGGCGAATTTGACTGGTCATGGACACAGCACACCGCATGGCTAACGCCAAGATACGAAAACAAGGGCGACATAAAACATATAAGCGTCTTTGACAATGGCGACGGCAGGGGCATGGAGCAGCCAGCCTTTAAAGAGGACAAATACTCCCGTGCGGTTGAATACAAGATAGATGAGAAAAAGGGCACGGTTGAGCAGACTTGGCAGTTTGGCAAGGAGCGTGGATTTGACTTTTATAGCGCAGTCACTAGCAATGTCGAGTGGCAAAAGGATAAAAGCACCTACTTTATCTCAAGCTCAAATGTAAATTTACTTCGCCCTGACAAGACTATCAAAATGGTCTTAGTCGAGATCGACCCAAAGACAAATGATATAAAATTTGAGATGGATGTGGATTCTGCATCAAGAGATGATGTCGCTTATAGAGCGATGGTTATCGATCCAGAAGTGTTTAGTTATTAAATTTTGGTGTGAGACCCCCTCTCACACCTAGTGTATTAGTTATTATTTTGAAATTTATAAATTTCTTCTTTGACGCTAGTTAGGTCAAAATTTATCGCTCGCTCTAGCTCTAGCAAGCTTACATCTTTGTCTATCTCAAGAGCTATCGCTATCTCGTTTAGCTCTTTTGCTTCCTCATTTGCGAGGATCGCACTCTTAAAACTAGCCTCATCTATCTGGCCAAATTTTAAAAAGATCGATTTAAATTTATCTTTTAAAATTTCTCTACTTAGCTTTTTATCTTCTAAAGCCTTCTTCGTGCCGCCATTTCTGTTACAGGTTCTAAATATAAAATCTATTGTTTCATTTACTTCATCGAGTAAATTTTTTGTCTTCTCGCTTTGCATACAAACTCCCTTCACCGCAAACAAATTCAAAGCAAGGCAGACTCCCTGCCTTGCTTATATTTTTAGACTAGATAACGTGGATCTCGTCTTTGATTTGAATAGTTACGGTGTTGTTTGTATATGTTGTGTAACCATCTTCTGAAGCACCTTGATGCCATCCATTGCCTTTTAGATCAACTGTATCACCTTTATCGCCTGTGATTTTTAGCGTATGTTTATCATCAGTCACATCTAGGACATCTTTGATACTAACTTCTAGGGTAGTATTTTTAGCACCAGATATATCAAGCTCTTCAAAATTCTTAGCATGATATGAAACATGTTTTAGATCTATAGTATCTTCTGGACTAGATATGATTAGCTTATCATAGCCTTTGCCACCATCAAGGGCACCTTTATCATCTACGCCACTAATTACATGTGCTGCTTTGATAGTTAGAGTATCATCGCCATTGCCTAGATCTATCTTAGCTTTATCTATAGCATCACCTTTGATAGTTACGCTATCGTTGCCATCGCCAGTTGAAATTCCAACTTTGGTAAATATAGTATTTGCTACTGTATCTCCTACTATCACAGTGTCATTACCTGCACCTGTGATGATCTTAGCACCATTAGCAACATCGTCTTTGATCTCTATATAGTCATCGCCTTTACCAGATATAACAGTAGAGTGATCAAGATCTGCAGCCACAATTAATCTATTATTACCATCGCCTAGATCTATCTTAGAGTCCATATTTATCCAACCCCAGCCATTACCGCTCTTATGGATATTTACTACATCATCACCAGAGCCAAGTGTAAATTCTGCTTTATGAGTTATAGTTTTGACATCTATCTCATAGTTATCATTACCATTTAGTTGTGGTTGCAACTCAGTAGAAGCTTTTAGTACTGGTCCGTGTCCTTCTAGCCATAAGCCTGTATCATTATCTCCATAGATAGCTTCAGCATTGATCTTTGTATTTTTAACAGGATCAGCTGGCTTATCACTAAAGTCAAATACTAGATCTTCACTTGCTTGTTTGCCCATATTTCCAGCTTCATCTACTAAATAAGCTTTAGCGCTTAGGTTAAAGCCATTAGCTGTTTTACCAAAAGGTATTAACTCTTTTGATGGATAGGTAATGTTTGCAACAGAAGTTAGATCCACATATCCTCTCTTAAGATCAAGTTCTGTAATAGTTATTGGTTCTTTAACAACACCTTTATTCCATGCTCCAACATTTGAATGAACTTCATAATATAGCTTATCGCCAACTTTAATTAAGCCTTGATCAACTGCCTCTTTTGAGAATCTAGCGCAGCAATATATAACGTTATTTTCGTTAGATATATTATCGCTCCAGCTATATTTACCATCATGGTTTTTATCACCAAGATAATCAATCCTTAAATCAACTATCTTAGTATCAACTGTTACATTAGCTACATATTCAAGGCTAGTGTTACCAGCTTTATCTACTGCTTGGTATGAGATTATATGCTCACCATCGCTAAGAGGATTAGTGATCTTGTATTCCCAATGACCATTTTTATCAGCTTTAGTGGTAACCTCATTCTCATGATGCTCACCATATTTTATGATGATTACAGATCCAGCCTCTGCTGTGCCTTTTAGAAGTGGAGTATTGTCATTAGTAAATTTGTCTTTGACGTTTCCTGTAAAATCAACTACATCGTTGGTTTTTACATTATCTTCGATACTTGTCAAAGTTACCTCAGGCGCTGTAGTATCAACTGTTACAGTGATTGGACTTGAAGACTCACTCTCTTTGCCAAATACATTTTTAGCAATTGCTGTGATCTTATAGTCGCCATCAGCCCATGGAGAATTCTCCTTTGGTTCGTAGTGCCAATTACCGTTAACATCCACTGAGATATTATCAGCAATTACTGTATCGCCATTTTTAAGAGTGATGGTTGTGCCAGCTTCAGCTTTACCTACCAACGTAGGGGTTTTGTCATTTGTTATAGCTATAGTTCCTTCTAAGACATTACCAGTTGTATCTCCAGCGTTTATGTCGGTTGGGTTCTTTGGATCTATGCCATACTCATTATCTAGAACTGCTATGATAGTTGGAGCTTTTGGAGCAAAACCTACTATTTTTACTGCATCCATAGAACCTTCACTTACATTACCTGCATCATCGACTAGTCTATAAGATGGAGTTTGGAAGCCTCTTGATTTTGGCATATCGATGCTAAATTCATCTCTTTCTATAAAGCCTTTAGCTATATCTTGCGCAGTTACTTTAAAGATATCTGTCCAAGTTTTAGCGTCGCTTCCAAGAATTTGAACCCTATCGCCTGCTTTTACAGTATTTTCTGGGATGTCGATAACCCATTTAAGCTTGCCATCTTTTAGAGCTGAAGCATCAGCTATGTCTATCTTCTTATCGCTATTTATATCAGTTGTTATCTTAACTGTTGGAGCGCCAATAGTTGTATCAACATCTACACTTGACCACTCTGATACAGCGCTTCTGTTGCCTGCTCTATCGGTTGTTTGAACTTTAAGAGTATGTACTCCATCTTCTAGTGCAGCATGCACTTCGCCACCCCAGTTTAAGTTTGCCTCAAATGTATATTCCCAGTTGCCGTCTTTATCAGCTGTAACTGTTACTTCTTTGCCATCTTTAAATACTAGTTTATCATCTACCATTATCTTAACAGTTGAGAATGCCTCAGCTGTACCTTTTAGAGTTGGCAAGTTGTCATTTGTAAGAGCATTTTTAACATTACCCACAACACCACCAGCAACATCATCGATGATCTCAGTTATAACTGGCTGTGTAGTGCTTATATCAACATTTACAGTTGCAACATTTGATGGATTGCTAACATTACCAGCTTTATCAGTTGCGATAGCTACTACATTATACTCGCCCTCAGCAAGTGGAGATTTTGGAGTAAATTCCCAGTTACCATTTGCATCAGCTTTTATAATGATGTCTTTGTTAATAATGTCATTGCCATTTTTAAGAACGATAGTTGAACCAGCCTCAGCTGTACCTTTAAATGTCGGTGTAGTGTCATTTGTAAAGCCGTCATTTACACCAAGTATATTTCCGCCATTTTCAACACCACCCCACCAGTTATCTGTTACTGCAGTGATAACTGGAGCATCGATATGAGTATCAACGTCTATGCTTACTAGAGCAGATGGTTGGCTATTGTTACCAGCTACGTCAGTCGCTTGAGCTTCGAAGTTGTGGTGTCCATCGCTTAGTTTAGGTGTTGTAAATTCCCAGTTGCCATCTTTATCAGCTACTGCAGTCCAGTTGCTGATAACTTCACCATTCTCAAATCTATAACTACCTCTACCATCGATCTTGATCTCAACAGTCGCAAATGGCTCAGCTGTGCCTTTTAGAGTTGGAGTATTGTCGTTAGTTAAGCCACCCTTAACATCACCATTTTCTACGCCACCAGCTACATTATCAATGATCTTAGTGATGACTGGTTCATCAGAGTGAAGATCGATCTTGATAGTTGCAGCATCTGAAGGAGCGCTTACTTTACCAGCTGCATTTGTTGCAGTTGCTGTTATGCTGTAATCACCCTGAGCAAGTGGAGTTTTTGGAGTAAATTCCCATGATCCATTAGCTTTTACAGGGATATCATCAGCGATAACATCATTACCATTTTTAAGAGTGATAGTTGTGCCTGGTTTTGCTGTGCCTTTAAATGTAGGCGTGCTATCATTTGTTAAGCCACCTTTAACGTCTTCGTTAAATTTACCACCCCTTTGATCATCAATTATTTCTGTGATAACTGGAGCTTCTGGAGCTTTAGTATTCTCACTATCTTCACCTATCACCTTGCTATCCTTGCCTGGGTTGTTAGGGTTATTTGGATTGATGATCTCTGCTGTTACATTGTTATCTTTGCCTGGGTTTAGATCAACTGGGATATCAATCTTACCTTTATCGATATCATCTTGATTGATTGGTTTTTCAGTCTTTTTGCCATTGTCATCAGTAACAACTACTTTATCACCTGGTTTTACTGAACCATCTTTTGGTATAGTAACTTCTACTGTTGTTTTACCAGCATCTTTATCACCAGCTTTGTTTTCATCATCAGAAATTTTGCCATCTTTGTTTGTATCTTCTGGGAATTTAATTTCTGGGTTGCTTGGTTTTCTGCTAAATTCGCTGTCAAGTTGTACGTTAGCATGTATAGCTGTGCTTTGGTTACCAACTAGATCGACTATTCTATAGCTTGGGCTTTCGAAGTGTTTTCCTGATAAAGTTGCTTCGTATTCAAAGCTTTTACCTAGATCGTCATTTGATAAGACTTTTTCGGTCTTCCACCTACCATCTTTTCCAAGTACTTGAAGAACATCACCTGCGCTTACAGTGCCATCTTTTGGTATCTCTACTTCCCAGTGGATCTTACTATCTTTTAAATTCTTAGCTTCATCTACGCTTAGAACTCCATTGTTATCTGCATCTTCTTTTATAGATACTTTTGGAGCGCCGATAGTTGTATCAACTTCTAGTGCTGAAGTTGCTTCGCTAGTGTTGCCAGCTGCATCTGTCACTACTGCTTTTATAACGTGAACACGGCCAACAAGATCTGCTAGTGGCTCTTTATAGTCGCTTGGTTTAAATTCCCAGTTACCATCTTTGTCAGCTGTGGCTCTACCAAACTCTTTATTATTATCATAAAGAACTACTTCTTGATTTGCATCAGCTGTACCCTTTATAGTTGGCTTGTTGTCATTTGTGTTAGTGCCTGCAACATTGCCTTTATAAACGCCACCCTCTACGTTATCAATGATACCTGTGATCTTGACATTTGGAGCTGTAAAGTCTGAGTCTATGCTACCAGATACTTCTTTACTAGCATTACCTGCTTGATCAACGATCTTAGCTGTTACGCTTGAAGCTTTGCCATCAACAACTGGTACTTTGATCTCTACATATCCAGTTACTCTGTCATTGTAAGTAATAGTATGTGTTTTTTCCTCACCATTTATAGTGTAGTGGATCACATCATTTTCTTCAGCATCACCTGGGACAGAAATTTGAGCTTTTGTGCTAGTGCTATCACCATCTTTGCTATTTTCAGCTTTATTTAGCTTGCCATCTTTTGGATTTACATCTTCAACAAATGTGATTGTTGGTTCTGATGGAGCTATTAGATCAGCATTAACTACTACAACCTCTGAGAAGTCTGAGATATTTCCTGCTTTATCTTGTGCTCTTGTAGTATATTTATACTCACCATCTCCTAGTTCAGGTAGTTCAAATTTCCAACCACCATGATTATCAGCTGTGACTGTTCCTATAGCTGTTTTCTCGCCATTTAGCTCACTAATCTCATATATAGTGATAACTGAATCAGGCTCAGCATATCCTTCAAGAGTTGGTGTGCTGTCATTTGTTAGAGCAACTTTTGTTTTAGCGTCTAAAACGTTGCCAGTTTGGCTATCTACATTGTCATTTACAGCGTCTATTACAGGAGCATCTGCAAATGTATCAACATCAAGTGAAACTCTATCAGATGTTGATTTGTTGCCTACTTTATCTGTAGCAACTGCTTCAAAGTAGTGCTCTCCATCACTCATAGCTTCAGTTGGAGTAAAGCTCCATTTGCCATTAGCGTCAGCTGTTACTTTACCAACTAGAGTTTTTTCTGTGGTTGTGTAGAAGCTCTCATAAATTTCTACTGTTGCGCCTGGTGCTGCACTACCTTTGAATGTTGGTAGGTTATCGTTTGTTAAATGACCTTTTACATCAAGAACGTTACCAACTTTAGTATCTTCTCCATAGCCCTTAACATCATCAATGATCTCATCAATTGTTACTTTAACAGTGCTTGAAGCCTCACCTATCACCTTGCTATCCTTGCCTGGGTTGTTAGGGTTATTTGGATTGATGATCTCTGCTGTTACATTGTTATCTTTGCCTGGGTTTAGATCAACTGGGATATCAATCTTACCTTTATCGATATCATCTTGATTGATTGGTTTTTCAGTCTTTTTGCCATTGTCATCAGTAACAACTACTTTATCACCTGGTTTTACTGAACCATCTTTTGGTATAGTAACTTCTACTGTTGTTTTACCAGCATCTTTATCACCAGCTTTGTTTTCATCATCAGAAATTTTGCCATCTTTGTTTGTATCTTCTGGGAATTTAATTTCTGGGTTGCTTGGTTTTCTGCTAAATTCGCTGTCAAGTGAAAGGCTAGCTTTTGATGAGTCACTAACATTGCCAGCTTCATCAGCAAATCTATACTCTGGAGTCTCATATTTTCCATCTTTTAATTTGTTGATACCTACGTTAAATGTAGCTTCAAATCTACCATCTTTGATCATCTCATCAGTAATCTCAACAAATTTAACCCAATTACCTTTGCCATCGATTGACTGGATCACGTCGCCAGCTTTTACGCTACCATCTGTTGGGATGTCGATAACCCAGTGAGCTTTACCATCTTTTATAGCAGCTACTTCAGCTACACTTAAAACACCGTCATTGTTTGTATCTTCTACAAATCTAACTTTTGGATTGCCTATTGTTGTATCAACATCTACGCTTGCTTCTACAGATTTAGCGCTATGTCCTAGTTTATCAGTCGCTTCTACAACAAATTTATGCTCGCCATCGCCAAGTTTAGTTCTAGGAGTAAATTCCCAGCTGCCATCAAAGCCTGCTTTTGTAGTGCCTGCTATCTTACCATCAACAAATACTTTTATATCTGCACCAGCTTCAGCGCTACCTTTTAGTGTTGGAGTATTGTCGTTTGTAACTTTACCTTTAACATCGCCATTTTCTACGCCACCAGCTACATTATCAACGATCTCTTTGATCTCTGGTATGTTAGTTGCAGTATCAACTGTTAAGCTTACAACGTTTGAATTTTGAACTGGGTTTTTGACATAGTCTTGCATACTAGCTTCAACAGTATAGTCGCCATCATTTAGTGGTTTATCTACTGTGATAGACCAGTCGCCAAGGCTATCTTCTACATAAACTTCACCACTCCATACTACCTTGCCACTGCTATCTTTTACGCTAACAGTTACAGTTGAATAAGGCTCTGCAAAACCGTTTATAGTTGGAGTATTATCTTTTGTAGCACCTTCATAAGCACCATTTAGAGCGTCATCACCGTTGTCATCTGTTACACTAGTGATTACTACTTTACCTGGATTAGTATCTACTTTTATAGTTTCAATATCTGAAGTATTTTTATTGCCTATCTTATCAGTTGCCTCTACATAGAATGTATGATCGCCATCGCTAAGTTTAGTTCTTGGTGTAAATTCCCAGCTACCATCAAGACCAGCTTTTGTAGTACCTGCTATCTTACCATCAACAAATACTTTTATATCTGCACCAGCTTCAGCGCTACCTTTTAGTGTTGGAGTATTGTCATTTGTCCAGTTATTTTTAGAGCTTATATCACCTGTATCACCTTCAACATCATCAATGATCTCTTTAATGACTGGTTTATCAGTTGCATTGTCTATTGTTAGGCTTACAACGTTTGAGTTTTGAACTGGGTTTTTGACATAATCTTGCATACTAGCTTCAACTGTATAGTCGCCATCTTTTAACGCTACTGGTACATCAATATGCCAATCGCCAAGACTATCTTCTATATATACTTCATCGCTCCATACTACTTTACCGCTACTATCTTTTACGCTAACAGTTACAGTTGCGTACTGCTCACCTGTACCCCAAATAGTTGGAGTATTGTCTTTCATAGCACCTTCATAAGCACCGTTTAGAACGTCATCACCGTTGTCATCTGTTATTCTAGTGATTACTACCTCGCCTGGATTAGTATCTACTTTTATCCAAGAAATTCCTGAGTTCTCGCTTACATTGCCAGCTTCATCTGTTGCGATAGCATAGAATGAATGTTTGCCGTCGCTTAGTTTGTCGGTTGTATACTCCCACTCACCTTTTTCGTTAGCTTTTACACTACCTGCTTTTCTACCATCTACATAGACATCAACGGTTGCACCAGCCTCAGCACTACCTTTTAGTGTTGGGGTATTGTCATTTGTCCAGCCAATTCTTTCGTTTTTCACGTTGCCTGTATCCCCTTCAACATTATCTATAATTTCATTAATTACTGGTTTAGAAGTATGAAGATCTATTGTTACAGTAGCTACATTTGATGCATTGCTTACATTACCAGCTTTATCTGTTGCAGTTGCTGTTATATTATATTCACCTTCAACAAGTGGGCTCTTTGGTGTAAATTCCCATGATCCATCAGCTTTTACAGGGATGTTTTCAGCGATGATATCATTACCATTTTTAAGAGTGATAGTTGAGCCAGCCTCAGCTGTACCTTTAAATGTAGGCGTGCTATCGTTTGTAGTGCCACCTTTAACATCTTCGTTAAATTTACCGCCCTTAACATCATCTATTACTTCTGTGATGATCGGAGCATCTGGAGCTGTTTTATCAGTAAAGTCTGTATTGCCAGCTGTTCCTTCGCCGTTACCTTTGTTGCCAGCTTTATCAGTTACTTCAACATTTACTTTATCACCTGGTTTGATTGGGTCAGTAGTGATTTCAAAATCTCCCTTATCATCAGTTGTACCAGTGCCGATTGTTTTACCGTCCTTGTCTGTAACAACTACTGGAGCATTTGGCTCATCTGAATGACCTTTTACGATACCTTTATCTGGGTTGCCATCAGCTGGGTTATTTGTATCAACTGGAGTTACCTCTTTAACTTCTACGCTTGGAGGTGTATTATCAACAAATTCTGTATCCCCTGCAGTCTCTGTATCACTACCTTTATTGCCAGCTTTATCAGTTACTTCTACTTTTACCTTATCACCTGGTTTGATTGGAGTAGTAGTGATTTCGAAATTTCCTTTGTCATCAGTTGTGCCAGTACCTATTGTTTTACCATTTTCATCAGTAACAACAACTGGAGCATTTGGCTCATCTGATTTACCTTTTACGATACCTTTATCTGGAGTACCATCTGATGGATTAGTCTCATCTACTGGAGTTACAGTATCGATATCTACTTTTGGAGCTGTATGATCATTTGGATGCTCTATATTGCCAGCTATAGCCATATCTGTACCTGCGTTACCAGCTTTGTCTATTGCTTGAACAACTACTGGAGTACCTGGTTGAACAGCTTTATCTAGTTGAATTAAGAAGTCGCCTGAACTGTTAGCGTGACCTTTTCCTATAATGTTGTTGTTTTCATCTCTAAATAATATCTCAGCATTTGGAGTATCTGTATGACCTGTTCCCATAGTTAGCTCTGCTGTATCATCAGCTTTGCTATTAGTATCAATTGGAGTGATTTTAACATTGTCAAGTTTTGGAGCGATTGAGTCTAGATCGATTGTAGCTTCATTGCTTGGTGTGCTCTTGCCAAATTTATTCTCAGCAGTTGCTGTAAATTTATGCTCGCCTTGTTTAGTAAGCTCTGGTGTAAATTCCCATGAACCATTAGCTTTAGCTGTTGTCTCACCTATTCTGTCGCCATTATCATAAATTTCTACTTTTGAGCCAGCTTTTGCAGTGCCTTTGATAGTTGGAGTTTTATCATTTGTTAAATGACCTTTTACATCAAGAACGTTACCAACTTTAGTATCTTCTCCATAGCCCTTAACATCGTCTATTATCTCATTGATTACTGGAGCTTCTGGAAGATCTTTATGTGAAATCTCTGTATCCCCTGCAGTCTCTGTATCACTACCTTTATTGCCAGCTTTATCAGTTACTTCTACTTTTACCTTATCACCTGGTTTGATTGGAGTAGTAGTGATTTCGAAATTTCCTTTGTCATCAGTTGTGCCAGTACCTATTGTTTTACCATTTTCATCAGTAACAACAACTGGAGCATTTGGCTCATCTGATTTACCTTTTACGATACCTTTATCTGGAGTACCATCTGATGGATTAGTCTCATCTACTGGAGTTACAGTATCGATATCTACTTTTGGAGCTGTATGATCATTTGGATGCTCTATATTGCCAGCTATAGCCATATCTGTACCTGCGTTACCAGCTTTGTCTATTGCTTGAACAACTACTGGAGTACCTGGTTGAACAGCTTTATCTAGTTGAATTAAGAAGTCGCCTGAACTGTTAGCGTGACCTTTTCCTATAATGTTGTTGTTTTCATCTCTAAATAATATCTCAGCATTTGGAGTATCTGTATGACCTGTTCCCATAGTTAGCTCTGCTGTATCATCAGCTTTGCTATTAGTATCAATTGGAGTGATTTTAACATTGTCAAGTTTTGGAGCGATTGAGTCTAGATCGATTGTAGCTTCATTGCTTGGTGTGCTCTTGCCAAATTTATTCTCAGCAGTTGCTGTAAATTTATGCTCGCCTTGTTTAGTAAGCTCTGGTGTAAATTCCCATGAACCATTAGCTTTAGCTGTTGTCTCACCTATTCTGTCGCCATTATCATAAATTTCTACTTTTGAGCCAGCTTTTGCAGTGCCTTTGATAGTTGGAGTTTTATCATTTGTTAAATGACCTTTTACATCAAGAACGTTACCAACTTTAGTATCTTCTCCATAGCCCTTAACATCGTCTATTATCTCATTGATTACTGGAGCTTCTGGAGCTTTAGTATTCTCACTATCTTCACCTATCACCTTGCTATCCTTGCCTGGGTTGTTAGGGTTATTTGGATTGATGATCTCTGCTGTTACATTGTTATCTTTGCCTGGGTTTAGATCAACTGGGATATCAATCTTACCTTTATCGATATCATCTTGGTTGATTGGTTTTTCAGTCTTTTTGCCATTGTCATCAGTAACAACTACTTTATCACCTGGTTTTACTGAACCATCTTTTGGTATAGTAACTTCTACTGTTGTTTTACCAGCATCTTTATCACCAGCTTTGTTTTCATCATCAGAAATTTTGCCATCTTTGTTTGTATCTTCTGGGAATTTAATTTCTGGGTTGCTTGGTTTTCTAGTGGTTTCTGGATCGATAGTAGTACCAGTGCCTGCTGTATCGTCATCACTACCACCACGACCGCTATCTAAACCGCCACTTTTACCCTCAACTGGACCTGCAAAAGATGCAGCACCTAAAGGATTGATAGCACTTGTGCTAGCGCTTATGTTTGAGTAGTGTCCGCCATGCTCAAATCTTGTCTCGCCAAGACTCATGCCATCACCACGACCGCCGCTATTGCCACCAGCTGCTGTCTCTTCTAGATCTTCTAAATTTGCACCATTTAACAATGCTTTTTGAAGTGCTGCTACTTGTGAATCAGCAGCAGTTGCCTTTGGATCGAGACTTAGCGTATCTTCACCGATCATTGATAGCTCTTTTCCATTATTTGTCGCTATCACAACCTTAGAATCAGCTGAAGTTGTTTTTACCGTCTCACCTTCATAAAGGCTATCACCAACTTTTAGTACTCTTTGGTTACCACTTTTATCTACTGCGATAACCTCAGCAGAACCTGATATAGACTTGATTGTGCCTAGTTTCTTTGCCATGTTAATTCCTTTTGGGCTAAATTAATTTTGGCATTATTTTATAACTATTAGGAGAAATTGTAAATTGTACCTAGGTACAATATAGTTACATTATTTTAATATGTGTTACATTTAGAAAATTTTTTATAATTAATAGATGATATTTCTATGACGCTTATATAAATTTTAATTTTCTAGTAAGAATTGATTAATGATATTTTAAGTTACAAATGTTTTATTTGATCGTAGTAAATTTTAAAAGAATAATAGAATTTATAGAAAATATTTGTAAATTTATATAGAAGAAATTTAGACCCAAAAAGGGTCTAAATTTTAAAGATCGACGTGGATGTTTTCTTTCACATCGATATAAGCTGTAGTTGTGCCGTAATTCGCTTCATATCTTTCAAAGCCCTCTACTGCATTAGCAGCAGATTTACTAAAGCCTTCAAGTTTTACTCCGCCACTTGCCTCGGTTATTTGAAGCAAATTATTACTATGTTCGTGTCCGACATCAAGCATATCAGCTATATCAAGAGCTTTTAGAGTGACCTTTTCATTGCTAGTAACCTTTAACTCTTCAAAGCTCTTAACCTTTGTAAAGTCTATCTGACCATCAACCAAAAGCGTATCGTGATCATAGCGACTTCTATTGTCTGAGTATCCACCAAGAATGCTAGTGCCACCCTCAAGCTTCATATCTTTAGATATAAAGACACTATCACTGCCATCCGATAGATCTATTTTAATATTAGTTAAGCTTCCAGATCTTAGCTCCAAATAATCTTTTGCATTTTCATGTCCACTCAAAATCCAGTTCGCATGGTGTTCAGCTGGCAAACCACTAGCTGATGCGTGAGTATCTTCAACTACCACATGCATTTCATTTATATAAGCCATGATATCTACATCTTTTAGGGTAGATGACTTTAAATTTATATCTGTATGATAAGTTTCTCCAAATGAAGGGACTCTACTGCCTCCATTTAGTTCTACATTATCAAGGTTTGAGCTATCTATATTTATAGTACCTTTTGATGATCCTGCATAGATCGCACTTTTTTCTGCTGATGTTGTTGAGTTAATGTCAGTGTATTTGATATTTATAACGTCTTCATCGCCTTTAATTAATTCATTACTAACCCATTGTATGGCACCATTAAACTTATTAGCATTAGTGCTTATGTGAATATCTGTCATTTTTACATGATCAGCTTTTGTACCTGTTATATTTAAGATATCGCTGTTAATGCCAAGATAGATGGTCTCTTTGTTAAAAACTCCACCATTTATATTTATGACGTCATTGCCAAAGCCTGCATTGATCTCAACTTTTTCGTGTGTTCCGCCATTTATATTTATAGTATCGTTCTCGTTACGGGTGTCGATAGTGACATTATTTAAATTTGAGTTATTGATTTCAACCTTATCTTTTCCAGTATTAGTTCTAATATCAAGCCAATTTAAATTTGAACTATTGATATTGACCTCAGTGTCTCCAGAGTTACTATATACTTCACTAAAATGGATCTTACTAGGTTCTTCTCCTTCTTTATGACTTACGGTTGCATTGTTGAAATTTAAGACATTATCTCCATTTTGAAGATACTCTACATCAAAGCGTTTGTCGTTGTGAAATTCGCTATTTACAGTTGTTATATGGTCATTATCTATGATGCCACCCTCATACGTATATTTAGCGTTATCTATACTAAATTCTAAGATCACACTCTCGCTGTAGTAGTGATTGTTTTCAACGCCCTTATCTGCATCTTTAAATAACTTTTCTTTATCCCAGCTCTCATAAAATTTTTCACTATTTTCAGACAAAAGCTTGCCTTCATTTAGCTCTTTATCGTCTATTACATTTGCACGAACAACTACTTTGTTGATATCGCCCGCTCTTAGACCTTTTATGACGCCACTACTATCTAGGTCTATCCAGTTTTCATTATCAAGTGAGTACTGAATTTTATCGTAGTCTTTGCCGTAAGTCGCCTCTCCACTAAATTTAAGCTTCACATCGATTTTTTGATCCGCGTCAGCCTCTGCCACTTCACCCCTTAGCTCAAATATTAAATTGTTATGTTCCCACATATTCGATTTTTCATGGTTTTCGATCTGAAAGCCTCGTTTGCCATATATGCCTATGTCTTTTACATATTTTGAGTCGTATTCATTTATATATTCTGGCTCTGGATCAGGCGTAGGCTGTGGTTCAGGTTTTGGCTCTGGTTGCGGAGCTGGTTCTGGTTTTGGCTCTGGTTTAGGCTCAGGTTGTGGAGCTGGATTTACAGGCTCGACTGGCTCAATAGGAGTAGGCTCTGGCTTAGCACCAAGATCGACATTGATACCATCTTTTACATCTATATAGCCTTTCTCCGTATAAGATCTACCGTTATTTTGAAAACCAAAGTCGGCCTCATATCTTGTAAAGCCTTCTTTTAAACCTCTTCCATACTCTGAAAGCTTAAAGCCTGCTAGCTCTACTCCGCCAGCTGCCTCTGTAACTGTCAAGATATGTTTGCTATCATTATTTTTAATGTCAAGCATATCATATAGATCTTCTAGTTTTAGGCTGACCTTCTCTTTGCCAGTCACTTGTAGCTCTTCAAAGCTCTTAAATTTATTAAAATCAACATTACCATCTATCACAAGCGTATCGGTTTTGTAGTCAGTACCACCATTTATCGCAGTGTAGCCATTAAGCTTCATATCCTTTGTGACGATGACTTTATCTTCGCCGTTGCCAAGATTAACCGTCATATCGTTTAATGTGCCTGATCTTAGCTCTAAAGTATCATCTGTATCTGCAAAATTCCACTTTGTGGCATTTTCTGGGTAGTTGCCATTTATCTTTGTATCTTCAACTACTACGTGAGTTTTGTAGATAGTGTTGAGATTTACATCATCTAGGGTAGATGATTTCAAATTTAGATCGAAATTTAGTGGGTTTCTATTTACATCGGTACCTGTGTTTGTCTCTGTACCTATGTTGATACCTTTTAAATTTGAGTTTTCAACATTTATGGTGTTGTTTTTCGCCTCTGCCTCGATGTGGTTGGCTGAATTTTTATATGTTGAGTCGATATCAGCGTATTTGATATTTATCTCATCTTTCTCGCCTGAGCCAGTTCTTAGGTACATATCTGTCATTTTCACATGATCATCTTTTGTGCCATTTAAATTTAATACATCGTTTCCGCTATCAAGCGTGAAGCCACTTTGATAAGGATCGGTGCCTATGTAAGTTCCGCCGTTTAAATTTACAGTGTCGTTGTCTGCACCAGTTTCGACGTGAAGTCTTTCGTGTCTTCCACCATTTATATTTATGGTGTCATCTCCGCCTTGGGTGTTGATATTTAGCCAGTTTAAATTTGAGTTATCGGCATTGATGGTATCTTTACCTTCATTAAGATAGCTGCCATCGCCAAAGACTATAGTGCTAGCCACGTCACCAGCTTTGTGGTTTATCGTCGCATCTTTGAAATTTAGTGTATTGTCGCCATTATCTTTAAATGTAACGTCAAAAGATTTATCATTATTAAACTGGTTATTTACAGTGATATCATGATCATTATCTACTATTTTTTCGCTATTTGATGCTTTTAAGCCACCTATGCTAACTTCTAGCGAAACGCTCTCTTTAAAGTAGCCATTGTTTTCTACGCCCTTATCTACATCTGTGAAAATTTTCTCTGATGTGTCAAGTGTGCCTTCATTTTGGTCGTGATCGTTTGCCACTTCAACACGCACGCTTACTTTATTTATATCGCCAGCTCTTACATCTTTTATCACGCCACTATCATCTAGCTTTTGCCAAGTTTTACCACCATCTAGCGAGTACTCTGCATTTTCATAGTCTTTGCCAGCAGTTGCCTCTCCGCCAAATTTAAGCGTCACATCTACCTTTTTATCAGCATCAGCCTCCGCTACTTCACCTTTTAGGTTGTACTCTAGGTATGATTTGTCGTTTGAGCTTCTTGGGTCTGAACTCTTTTCGTAGCCAAATTCTGACTTATCTTCAACCGAGATATTTTTAACTATATCTTTGCTCTCGTCAGGTTTTGGCTCAGGTTGTGGGGTCGGCTCTGGTTTAGGCTCAGGTTTTGGTTGTGGTTCTGGAGTTGGCTCAGGTTTTGGTTCTGGTTTTGGCTCCGGAGTTGGCTCAGGTTTTGGCTCCGGTTGTGGGGTTGGATTTTCTGGTTCTGGTTTTGGTTCTACTGGCTCAACCGGTTTAGGCTGCGGAGTTGGAGCTGGATTTTCTGGTTGTGATGGCTCAACTGGGGCTACAGGTGCAATGGCAGAATTTATATCACTATCTGAACCATCAAAAACATCACTACCGCCACCTTTTACCTCTTGGTTAGTTAGTTTTACAGCGCCAAAAGTATCTGAAAGTGATCTAAAGCTAGCTGATACATCAGAGCTTTCATGACCGCCATGCTCAAACCTTGTCTCGCCAAGGCTCACGCCGTCACCGCCTCTGCCACCGCTATTGCCACCAGCGGCACTCTCTTCGAGATTTGCTAAATTTTCACCTTTTAAAAGGGCTTTTTGTATAGCTGCTACCTCTTTGTCTGAGCTAAGGTCGTTATTTAAATTTAGAGTTTCGCCATCTTTTAGCTCAAACTCCTTGCCGTCGTTTGATGCGATAGTTACCTTTGCGCCGTTTGCTTTAACAACATCGCCCTCGTATAAACTATCTCCCGCGACAACAACTCTTTCGTTGCCATTTTTATCTATAACTACTACTTCCTTGGAGCCAAGAATGTTTTTAATAACACCTACTTTAACAGCCATCGCTGCCTCCTTTAAAATCAATTTGACACATTATAAATATTTCTTTTAAATATAAAGTAATATAAATATGATGTTAATTCTTAAGATTACTCTGTTGCAGTGGGTTTTAAAAATTAAGTTTTGATAAATGTAAGCAAGATCCCAAAAGGGATCTAAATTTTAAAGATCGACGTGAATGTCCTCTTTTATATCTATATAGACTGTGCCTTGATGCTCGCTACCGTCTGCTAAGTGCGTATTATAGGTACTTTCATATCTGTGGTAGCCATTTTCTGCTCCGCTAGTTTCGCTAAAACCATTAAGTTTTACAGTGCCATGGGCTTCACTAAATTTAACTACATTAGAGCCATTGTCTAAAATGTCACTCAAATGAGCCACATCATTGCCATTTAATGTCACATAAGCACCGCTCGTTACTTTTAATTCTTCAAAACCAGAGACTTTTGAGAAGTCGATATTATTATCAAGCACAAGAGTATCATAGCCCTTGCCACCAAATATTTGAGTATTATTATCTATATCTGTTCTTGTCATAGTTAAACTAACTGTATCGTCTCCACCACCTAGATAAAATTTAGAATTTTTTATGATAGCTGATGTCACATTTAAAGTATCGTTTTGATTATCTGAGAAGTAAAATTCGTTATTTTTACCATGAAATTCTGAGTCGTCTATATGCATATTGACTTTGTTATTTCTGCCGTCAAATTTAACGTCACCCATAAATTTTGGCCCAAGAAAATTCATATCAAAAAGCGGTGTGTGGTCTAAATTTGCGTGCGAGCCTTTTATATCTATCTCGCCGTCTCCACCGCATACTTTTATATTCATAGTGGTCTTTTCGCCGTCGTTTGCTTCGATAGTAGTGTGTCCGTTAAAGATAGTGTTGTCCATATTTAGCGTATCTACTTCGTTTGGATTTGTAAAACTTGAAAGAGAAATTTTCGTATCACCAAAAAAGCCCACCCAGTCGGTGTTTATAGTGTCATTTCCTCCGCCAAGCCTTATATCTGCACCGTTTTTGATTTCACATCTTTGGATATCTATAACGTCGTTATCTAGACCTGTATGAATGGCAGCATTTTCCATCGTCGCACCATAAATTTTCACGCTATCATCGCCGTCATTTGTATATAAAAGCGTATGATCTTTTATGCCGACGTTGTTTCTTATCTCTATATCGTCATTGCCGGCTCCAGCGTCAAATCTAAGCCCTCTAACCTCGATATTATCGTGAATTCTTAGCTTGTTGTCGCCATCTCCTGCGTCTATCTTGGCATCATTTATGATAGATCTTGTCATATCGACTATGTCGTTGCCATTGTCAAAACGCACATCGTTTGCACTCGTGGTTGCGTCTGCGATGTTTAAAATTTGATCCTGCGCTTTTGGCCTTGCATCTGCCACCCTTCGTCCGTATAGCTCAGCAAGAAATTTTTCAGGCTCAAGTATCTCAAGTGACTTTATCTCCTCTATGATCCTCACGTGAGGGTCGTTTTGCCCGCCATTTTGGCTCACGCCACCGCTTAAATTTAACCCCTCTTTGTCGGCTACTTCTACGCTCATATTAATCCTTTCTTAAAAAAATTGACTTTTGGATTTTAATAAGCGTTTTTAAATCACATTGAAATATAAATTATATTGATTATCAAAAGAAATGCCTAAATTTAGGCTTTTTGTATAAAAAATTTTATTAAATGAAGCAAGGGGAGTTTAGACCCAAAAAGTGGGTCTAAATTTTACATTAATTCGTTTACATTGACATTTTGTATAGTAAGCGTAAATGTCTGACCGCCTTCATTTACGTTATATACATATCCGTTGCTAATTTCAGTAGAAGCACCTGCTACTTCAGATGAACCCTCTGTAAATGTGCCAACACCTTTTACGCCTTTTACGATTAGCGATGTTGCACCTTCACCACCGACATTTTTTATGAAATTTGCGATATCAGACGCATGGAAGAACGTAAAGTCCTCATTAGCGTCTGACATATCAAGCACCTCAAAGCCACTTATCTTGCCGGCATTTGTCGTATTAAATGATGCGTCATGAACTTTTAGCGTATCTATGCCATCGCCTCCATTTATAGCAGTGCCATTTAGGCTTACGTCCTTGCCAAGATCGACTAAGTCATTGCCGTCGCCACCTGAAAGGTAGGTGTTGGTTAGTGTCACGTTATCAGCTATATTGATAGTGTCGTTGCCTTTGCCTGAGTTGATGTTTGATGCATCGTAGTCATGCGCAGCTTCGCCTGCAGCTGGACTTAAATTTACACTTGATGTGCCAGTTAGATCAGCGTTGATATTTATCGTATCGTCTCCGCCTTGAGTGAAAATTTTAACATCAGTATTATCATGAGTGCCAGCTCCGATAGTCACGCTATCGCCGTCATCTGCGGTATTTATAGTAACCCTTCTAAGCTCAGCGTTATCGATAGTCACGGTTTTTACGCCAGCATTTCCAACGCCTGCACCCTCTATGTTTGTATCAACTAGACCAGTAGCTCTTGCGACATTTAGCGTTACGTTGCCATTTTCAAGCATGATGTTTGAATCCACCATAGAAACATCACCATCGACATTTACACGGTCATCTCCGCCATTTGTGTAGATGATAGCCTTGTCAAATGAGCTATTTCCAGAGACGTTAATAGTGTCATTTCCGCCGCCTGCACCGATATATGTGCTATATCCATCGTTTGAGATCATGGTGACATCTTTTAAATTTATCTCATCATCACCATATCCAGTCTCAATGGCAGCGTTGTTAAATTTAGCGCCAGTAACATCTACGCTGTCTCTATCGTCACTTACTCCAGCATCAGCTGAGCTAGTGTTTATCTTAGTGTTTGAAATTTCAGCGCCTCTTTCGATAGTTAGTGTATCGCGACCTTTGCCCATCTCTATGTAGTTTGAGTAAATTCCAGCTTGATTAGCTACTGGATTTGCCACGTGAGCTGGTGAGCTTATAGGGTCATTATGTGTGGCGCTATTATTTTTTATTTCAGTGCTGCCTTTGATAGTTAGACTATCATTGCCCTCACCTGTGTAGATATCCATGACATCTGCTTTAGTATCTTGAAGTACGATCTTATCATTACCATTGCCACTTTTTATTTCAGAGTTATATATGCCTGCACTGATGAAATTTAGCATATCGCCTGTGTCTGAGTCGCCTGTATCGATATCAACTCTCCTGATACTTGCGTCAGTTACATTTATAGTGTCGTCGCCCTCGCCTGTTTTTATAAAGCTATCAGTTCTGCTTCCTGCATACTCAGTCTCATCAGTTGTTCCGTTATTAGTAACGTAAGCATACATATCGCTTTTAATATTTACGGTGTCGTTATCAGCACCAGTGTCTATTTTTGTATTTTTTATAAGCTGATGATTATCACTTTTTTCGATATTTACAGTGTCGTTGCCACTTCCTGTTTTAAACAAGACATTGTCCAAAATCGTACTACTAAGGCTTGGACCAGAATCATCTTTTATAGTAAATACATCATTGCCATCGTGGCTTGTAAATCTTGTATCTGTTATAACAGTTCCATTTATATTGAGTGTATCTTGATTTTTCTCTCCACCAGCGTTTCCAAGGTCTATCCTAGTGTTTTCTACAACAGCATCTTTTCCAGTATTAAACACATCGTCGCCATCGCCCATTTTTATAACATCATTGGCATTTTCTTTTAGATCATATAACCCACTTGAAAAATAGACTTCCTCTTTTATAGTTATCGTATCATCACCATCTTTTGTGTCAATGATAGTTTTCATAGTGTTGCCATTGTCTGGGTCAGAATTTACAAGAGCAGGGTTTAAGCCCTCTGTAGATGCATCTATATTTTCTGTGATATTTATATTGTCATCATTATCGATGATCTTGCCCTCAGCCGTGCCAGATGTGATAGCAGCGTTGTTTGTAGTCACGCTAAGAGTTACACCCTCTTTATAAACGCCGTAGTCTTTTATGCCAGGAGCGATATTTGCGCCTAGATCCTCACTGCTTGTGCCCTCGTTTTGATTACCTGCTGTTTGACCGTAGTCGTCGATAACCTGCACTCTAACCTTTACATTTGCGATATCGCTTGGCGCGACGCCGCTTATCGTGCCACCATTTTGTATCGCTGTCCAACTATGTCCGCCATCAAGTGAGTACTCCATAGCGTTTGAGTAGTCTCTGCTTGCACTTGCACCGCTTAAATTTAGCGTTAGATCAGTAGGTGTAGTTGAGCTTGTAGCAGCTGATAGGCCTAGGTTATAGACTAGATACTCGTTGGGAGTCGCCTCTCTTGCCTCGCCGCTACCTTCAAGCGATACGCTTAGTGCCACAGGGGTTGCTGGAGTGACTGGAGTAGCTGGAGTAACCGGTATTACAGGGGTTACAGGATTTGTTGGGCTTGCTGGGTTTTGCGGTGCAACATTATCGTTCTCGCCATTGTCGCCATTATCAGCATAGCCGCCGATTGGGCTATTAAAAGAGTCAAAAGCTCTATTTGCATCAGTTAAATTTCTAAAATTTTCATTGATATTTGCGTAGTGGCCACCCTCAGCAAAGCTAGCTGCGCCTAGACTTACGCCATCTCCGCCAGCACCGCCAGCTGCTGCATTACCACCAGCAGCTGTCTCTTCAAGATCTGTAATGTTTGCGCCATTTAAAAGAGCGTTTTGAAGCGCTGCAACCTCTGGATTGGCACTTTGTGCGTTTGCCGCCTCTTTTGGATCAAGTGAGATAGTATCTTCGCCTACTATAGAGACTTCCTTGCCGTCATTTGCAGCGATGACTACCTTCGCATCAGCTGAAGTTGTCTTTATGCTCTCGCCCTCATACAAGCTATCGCCAACTTTTAAAATTCTTTCGTTTCCACTTTTATCGACTGCGATCACTTCAGTTTGACCTGAAATTGATTTTATACTTCCTAGTTTTGCTGCCATTTTCATCCTTGTTAAATTTTTTCTCGCATTTTAATAAATTTTATAATTCATGTATATTGTACCCAGGTACAATAAAGCCCTTAAATTCGGCATTTGTGACACATGTATGACAATTTTACGTTATCAATTTATATATCATTTTGATCAAAATAAGGCAAATTTCATTTTATACGTCTTATCTTTTAAGCGAGAGTTAAATTTAACGTGTTATTTATGTTATAAAACTTATTAAAAATTTTCTTTTAAATTTTGTAAAAACTTTTAAAATTTTTGATACTTTAGATGTGATAAAATCCTCTCAAATTTTAAAAAAAGGATCAAATTTTGAGAAGCGACATAATAAAAAAAGGCTATACAAGAGCCCCACACCGCTCACTTTTACGTGCGACTGGGCTAAAAGACGAGGACTTTGCTAAGCCATTTATCGGCGTTGCAAACAGCTTTATAGAGATTATCCCTGGGCACTTTTTCTTAAACAAATACGCTCAAATTTTAAAAGACGAAATTCGCAAAAATGGCTGTGTGCCGTTTGAATTTAACTGCATAGGCGTGGATGATGGCATCGCGATGGGGCATAAGGGCATGCTATATAGCTTGCCTAGCCGCGAGATCATCGCAAATTCTATCGAAACCGTGATGAACGCGCACGCACTTGACGCGCTTGTTTGTATGCCAAACTGCGACAAGATCGTCCCTGGCATGGTCATGGGCGCTTTAAGGGTCAATGTCCCGACCATTTTCGTAAGCGGCGGTCCTATGAAAAAAGGCCACACAAAAGATGGCAGACCGATCGATCTTGCGACTGCGTTTGAGGCGGTTGGTAAATTTGAGACCAAAGAGATAGACGAGGCCGAGCTAAGAGATATCGAGTGCAATGCATGTCCGAGTGGCGGCAGCTGTAGCGGTATGTTTACGGCAAATTCTATGAACACACTTTGCGAAGCGATGGGCATAGCACTCCCTGGCAACGGCACCATCCTAGCGCTAACTCCAGAGCGTGAGGAGCTCATCAGGCAAGCTGCTCGCAGGATCTGCCAGATCGCCCTTGATGAGAAATTTAAGATAAGAAACATACTAAATGAAAAGGCGATCCGCAACGCACTTGTCGTTGATATGGCGATGGGTGGCAGCAGCAACACCGTCCTTCACATGCTAGCCATCTCAAGAGAAGCTGGCGTAAATTTAGACATCAAAGAGCTAAATAAGATCAGCCAAAACATCGCTCACATCGCTAAGATCAGCCCAAGCTTGCCAAACGTGCATATGGAGGATGTCGGCAGAGCTGGCGGTATGAATGCAGTGATAAAAGAAATTTCACGCAGAGACCACGGCATGCTAAATTTAGACAATCTAACAGTGAGCGGCGAGACTTTGGGTGAGCGCGTAAAATCTAGCGACATCAAAGATGAGAGCGTCATCCACAAGGTAGAAAATGCCTATTCACAAGTTGGCGGACTTGCCATTTTGTTTGGAAATTTAGCCGAGCAAGGCTGTGTCATCAAGACAGCTGGCATCGTTGGCGAGCGTAAATTTAGCGGCAAAGCGGTCTGCTTTAACTCACAAGATGAAGCGATAGCTGGCATCTCAAGCGGCAAAGTAGATAAAGGCGACGTCGTCGTCATCCGCTACGAAGGCCCACGCGGAGGCCCTGGCATGCAAGAGATGCTAAGCCCTACTTCGCTCATCATGGGACGAGGACTTGGCGCAGACGTAGCGCTCATCACAGATGGTCGCTTTAGCGGGGCGACAAGGGGTTTAAGTATCGGTCACGTAAGCCCAGAAGCAGCTGAAGGCGGCATGATAGGCTTACTAAAAGATGGCGACATCATCGATATAGACGTTGATAAGTACGAGATAAACGTCCGCCTAAGCGAGGTTGAGATCGCAAAGAGAAGAGCGGAATTTAAGCCAGTCGATAAAGCGCTAACCTCTCGCTGGCTAAGGCAGTATCAAAAACTAGTCACAAACGCAAGCAACGGCGCGATATTAGAGGCGTAAGTTACTAAAGAGCTTTTGCTCTTTAGTCTTAAATTTAAAGGATATTTTTGAAACATAAATTTACATATATAGACCTTTTTGCAGGAGTTGGAGGCTTCTCTTTTGCACTTAAATCTATGGGGGGGGGTAGCAAGCTGTTTATATGCTAGCGAAATAGACAAATTTGCATCCATCACATATACACTAAATCACAATCTCACTCCATTTGGTGATATAACAAAACAAGAGACAAAAGATAAAATCCCAAAAAATTTTGATATTTTGTGCGGTGGTTTCCCTTGTCAAGCTTTTTCGATCGCTGGTTATCAAAAAGGTTTTGATGATGCTAGAGGAACGCTATTTTTTGAAATTTTATCAATTGCAAAAGAGCATAAACCCAAAGTCTTATTTTTAGAAAATGTCAAAAATCTAAAAAATCACGACAACGGCAACACTTTTAAAGTAATAAAAAATTCTCTTGAAAGCATAGGTTATCATGTTTATAGCGATGTTTTAAATTCTGCCACACACGCAAATACCCCACAAAATAGAGAGAGAATTTTTATAGTTGCATTTAATAAAAACAAAGTTAAAAACTATGAAAAATTTACATTTCCAAAGCCCATAAAACTAACAAAAAAGATAAAAGACGTCATTTTAAAAGAAAAACAAGATGATTATTTTTACTACACGCCAGAGAAAAACAAATTTTATGCTGAGTTAAATGACGCTATAAAAAATCAAGATACATTGTATCAATGGCGTAGGCACTATGTTAGAGAAAACAAGTCAAATTTATGTCCAACTTTAACCGCAAATATGGGAACAGGGGGGCATAACGTCCCTTTACTAAGAGATAAATTTGGCATAAGAAAACTTACTCCGATTGAGTGTTTTAAATTCCAAGGATTTGAAAACATTATTTTGCCAGATATTGCTATCTCAAAACTCTATATGCAAGCTGGAAATAGCGTAACAGTCCCTCTTATAAAAAGAATAGCAGAACAAATTATAAAGGTCTTAGATGATTAACTTTGCTGACGAAGATATTAAAAACAATGGAGAGTATTTAAATTTGTTATCCATTATGGCTTCATTATCTAGGCTTTTTAGTGAAAGCAAAACTCCTTTTATATATTATAGATTTGCTGAAAATGTATTTTGCAAATGCTTTAATGCTCGTAATTTAAGTAGAAGCGATACAGCATTTGATGCCAAAATAGACACTCTTGGTATAGGACTAAAAACTTTTACGTTTAATTCTAATTCTTCTTTAGAAAAAGTTGCAGAGTTTAATGCTTTATCAAAAGAATTTGATGGTCTAAAACCTGACGAGTTAGCATTAAAACTATCTAATTTTAGAAATGACCGCATAAATTTAGCCAAACGAACATATGAAATAGACGATGCCTTGTATCATATCGTAGCTAGAACGAATGGTAAGCTTGTATTTTTTGAAACCGACTATGATGAGATAGATATTTCAAATTTACAAGGCATCAAAAAAACAAAAAATGGCATAAAATTTAGTGATGGTATAAACAAATATAGCTTTAATAGATCAAAAAGCACTCTTTTAAGAAATTTTAGTATTCCAGATAACGCATACAAAAAAGATATAGAGATTATTGATGATGTCTATTCTTTACTCTCAAAGCTAGGTCAGATAAGTTTAACACCTCCTAAAAAAGCAGGGATTGACTACATTGTATTGCCACTTTATTCTGTAAAAAATGATAGAAATATTATTTTTGAAAGAAGCGGCTTAAATCAATGGAATGCTGGTGGTAGAGCAAGAGATATCAATGAAATGTATATAAATTATCCAGCCAAGGCAAGAGAAATAAATAAAAACTTCTTTCCACCAAGAGATAAAGAATTTACACTTCAAACACCTACTGGAGAAAATTTACGTGCAAAAATTTGTCAAGATAGTAATAAAGCCTTAATGACAAATCCAAATAAAGCTATCAGCGACTGGCTTTTGAGAAAAGTTTTAAAGCTTAATGAGGGTGAATTAGCGACCTATGAAAGACTGGAAATTTTAGGATTTGATAGTGTTATTGTTTATAAATATGATAACCTTTATAGCATAGATATAATGCCACTTGGTTCATATGAGAAATTTATAAATTTATTTTATAAAACCAGCTAGAAACTAGCTGGTAAATTTACTTCGCTCCGTGCCAAAGTAGGCGGTTTTTGCCTAGTTTTGTGTCGATACTCTCTTTTATAATCTCACAAATATACTCTTTTGAAAGCCCTATGGCCTCCTCTAAGCTCTTGCCCTTTGCAAGGTAGCAAGCAAGCGCTGTCGAGAAAGTGCAACCAGTGCCACTCATCACAAGCGGACTAGCAAGCGGAGTTTTGAAATTTTGCAGTGAACCATCTTTTCTATAAAGCGTATCTATGCTACTATCCTCACTTACATGCTTTTTCACGATGATATCGCAAGGCAGATTTTTAAAATTCCCTCCAAAAAGGACATTTGCCTCGTCTAAATTTGGCGTGGCGACGGTGGCAAGCTTCATTAGCTCTTTTAGCTTCTCTACTGCGCTATCTTTTATGAGTTTGTGGCCGCTCTTTGAGACGCAGACTGGATCAAGCACGATCTTGCACTTTTGAGTGAGCAAAAACTCATGCACCACGTCCATTATCTCCTCGCTAAAGAGCATGCCGATCTTTATGGCATCAAAGCTAAATTCTTCCGCAAGCGTGCAAAGTTCATCTTTAACAAAGCTAGGCTCTAAGCAAACTACGCTTTTTATCGCGTCTGTAGTCTCAGCAACAAGCGAAGTGACCGCCGTTGCGCTGTAACAACTTAACCTAGCGCATGTCTTTATATCAGCCTGAAGCCCTGCTGTGCCGCTATTGCAAGAGCCTGCGATGATTAAAATTTTCTTCATCGTTTTCCTTTTGTAAATTTTGGCTTATTATAAGGGATGTTAGTTAAATTTGAGTTTTTAAAATGATTTGAGCCAAGCGGCTCAAATTTATGAAAGTTTATTTAGATCGTTATCGATCTCGATATATATCGTAGTTGCGTCAAAATTTGCATGCTCGTAAGAGTTATCTACTTTTAGCTCGTTTGAGTCAGATAAAATCTCATCATTTGCACTATGTTTGTCTGCTAAATTTTCACTGCTCTCAAGGCTATTTGAGCTATTTTCAGTCTCATTTGGCTGCGTTTTTGCAAACATATCTTCTACTTTTTCATTCATCTGATCAAGTATCTCAGCGTAGTTTTCTCCAAGAAGCGCTCTAAAAAGTGCATCAGTATCGATGCTATTTTCAGCGCTAGTATCAGCACTTACCACGCTACTATCAAGCCATATTGTGTCATATCCATTTAGAGATATGTCACTACCATCCACTGCTGTGATAGTCACGCTCGCACTTTGACTCTCGCCTTTTATGCTCTCACCTATATAAACCTCATCATCTACGTTTAGAACTCTTACACGGTCGTTTTTATCTATCGCTATAACATCAGATGTGACGCTTTTTACCTTGCCGGCTACAGCTGCCATCTTTATTCCTTACTTTTATTTTTGATTTATTCTAGTGTTTTTTATTAAATTTGTATATTGTACTTTGGTACAAAGATGGTTTTAAGAGCGTTTTTTGGGAGTAAAAATAGAAATTAAAAAGAAGAATTTGGGCTAAAAAGCCCAAATTTTATACAAGTTGTTTGTTTATGTCGTTATCCACATCTATGTAGATAGTTGTCGGAGTAGCTGAGCTTGTTTGACCCTCGTATCTTGTATATCCAGCTTGAACACCAGTTTGATCTGTAGCCTCAGTAAATCCTTTTAATGAAACGCTATCTTTGTTGTCGCCACTTATTTTTAAGATAGTATTTACATCATCAGTGATGCTAAATACATTATCCGCTTTTAAATTTAGTAGCTTAACAGCTTGATTGTCATTGCCATGCTCATCCATGCCAAGTTGGATCTCTTCAAAACTCTTGATCGCGTTATTCAAGCCTTTGTTGTCTATCTTATCAAAGTCGATAGTGCCATCCTTTGCCACTGGACGCATGATAAGCGTATCTGTGCCAGTGCCGCCATCAAGGCTTTGAGATAGAGCTGCTCTTGGATTATCAAAAGTAAATACAACCTTATCATTGCCAGCGCCAGCATTTACTAGATCGCCTTTGTTCATGCCAGTATAGCCACTTCTGCCAGCGTCTATGTAGTCATTACCACTTCCTGTGGTTATAACGTCGTTGTTGTCACCAGTGATGATTACATTGTTGCCGTTGCCTGTGCGAATTTCATTTTCACCACGTCCTGCATTGATCACGTTGTTTCCATCTCCAACGTTGATGATGTCGTTACCTTCACTTGTTGTGATAACGTTATTGTTGTCATTATCTGCAACTACTCTTGTATTTTTAGCGATATCAGAAACTTGTAGATAGACATCGCTTGATTTTACATCGCCGTTAAATACAGCTTCGAAATTTCCATTGTCATCAAGCGTTACAGAATTTGCAGCTATGATGTGTCCATTTGCATCTCTTAAAGTGATGCTATCTTTTAGAGCTATACCTTTTACCGCCTCTTCAAAGTGTTGTTTTAGCGTATAGCTTGCACCAACTCCATTTTCACTTAAATTTCCACTCCATGTGGTTTTATCTGTAGCTGCATCGTAGCTTAAATTTGAGTCTTTTATCGTTGCAGCTGTTGCGTCGATCGTAAATTTAATAGAGTTGTAAAGTAGCTCATCTCCACCTTGATATTTACCATCGATAGAAATTTTATAAACGCCATCAGCCATTTTGCCAGCGGGATCAAGTCTGTTGTTATAGCCTGTAAGTCTATTGTAGTGATCAGGCGTTACATTGCCTATCGGTTTTTCTATCGCTTGAGATAATAGATCTTTTGAAACACCTTTATCAACGTTAGTTGCTACAAATCTAACATCGCCAGTGCCCCATGTTATGCCTCTGCCGCTATTTAAAAACTCACTTACAGTTTGATTTTGGCTAGCATTGCCAGCTGTTGCATCTTCTGGGATCACAGCTCTTAGATATGGGATAGCGTCGTTTGAAACGATCCTTGAGCCATCAGCTCTAAGGCCACTCTCGCTCATCTCCATAGTGCCCCACAACTTCTCAGCTGAGCGGTTATTTGCATTTGTAGTTGTGTCATTGCCGTTTTCAAACTGCGTCATAGTTGGAACTAAAATTTCATTTACATGAGTATATTTTGTACCAGCTTTATCAGTCATCTCAACTTCGATCTTATCGCCTAGTTTTATCTTGTGATCGTACTCAAAGCTTAGCACACCATTGGTTGGTTTAGTTGTGCCAACAGAGATTACGTTAGTATTTCCATCAGCTGTTACGATTTTTATACTCTCGATCTTATCGCCATCCTCATAGTTTTTGAGGTTAAAATTGATCGTATGGTGTAGCCCCTCATTGTCATTTTCGATGATCTTGATGTTTTCTATAGTAACTGGTGTCTTATCAACCACAAAATCACTCACTACCGTACTACTTGTCTTGTTCTCGCCATTTTCAAAGATAGCAGTTGCTTTGATCTTGTAGTTGCCATCCTCTAAGCTATCAGATGTGACTTCAAATTTACCATTTGCAAATTCACTTTGGCTAAGCTCTTTTGTAAAGACTTCGTGTCCATTTTTATCAAGCACAGTGATGATCGCTTTAGTTGCACTACTATCTATGCTACCTGTAAATGTCGGAGTTTTGTCGCTTAGCACTGGTAATGGCGCGTTGGTTGAAAATTTATCAGTTTGAGCGATGTCGTCAGTTGTAAATTTATAATATTTAGTTGCGTCATTTATACCTGTATTTGTATTCGCACTTACAATGCTTGCGTCATCATCGGTAGCGTCTATTAGGTCTGTGGCGACATTTATCTTAGCTGATGATGCCTGCGCCTCGTTACCTACAAGGTCGCTAACCTTTGCTGTATATGTAGCTTTTGGATCGCTTGTTCTAAACTCAACTTCATATTTGCCATCTACCACTTTAGCTGTATGGCTCTCACCTGTGCTTGACGTGACAGTTACGATCTGTCCGTCTTCTACATTATCCACAGTTCCTGTGATCTTTTGAGTTACTTTATAGACATTTCTTGTTACTGTATCTACATAGCTGTCAAAGTCGGTTGAATTTAGTTTTATGCCACTTGCCTCCGAGCCAAGTATGCTCTCAGGTCCGCCATCTTTTGAAACTGTTAGTTTTAGCTTACCCCAAAAGATATAGTTTGCATAGCTCATATCAAAGTCATAGTAACCTGCTTTATCAACGTGTAAAGTTGTAACTGTGGCTCTATTTCCCGAGTGGATAGTGTCATAATCAACCATAGTAACGCCATCAACCTTAAATCTCACGCTATCATCAGTGCCTTTTGCGTCAAATTTATAATCCCCTGGCTCAAGATACATAGTGCCTTTTAAATTTACCATCGCACCAGCTGTTGTGTTTTTGCCATTAGGAGCATCTCTTACGATATGAATATCGCTACCTTTTGCGTTGTCGATAAAGTACTCAAGCGCTTTGAAATTTGGAGCTACCCACTCATTATTTGGAGTTACTACATTACCATCAAGATCGACCGTGCCTATCTTATTATGAGCGCCATCTAGTCCTGAGACTGTTCCAGCATCGCTATCAACATTATCTCTATCGCCGCCTTTACCTTGTTGGAAATTTAGCTCTTTTGCTTTAAAGCTTGCCCAAGGCTTAGTGTTGTTCATATAGTATTCGACAAAATCATTTTGCTTCATGCCGTTATGAGCGTATGTTGTATTATTAAAGGCATAAGGTCTTAGCTCAGTACCTCTTACGCCTTCTTCATAGATGTGGTTAAACCAGAAATTTCCTTTTAGTCCGCTACTCATCTCAGACTCTTTAACAAGGCTCATCTCGGTTTCAACGTTTATAGTGATCTTTGCAACTGTATCAAGCACAAAATTACCAGTATCGGTTGCAGTACTGCCGTCTCTTCCAGTTGCTACTACTTTTACTTCATAGTCGCCATCATGGCTACCATTTACGCTTAACTGATCAGTTGTAAATTTAAATTTACCATCAGCATAATCGCTTGGATTTAGAGTTTTTGTAAAGACTTCGTGTCCGTCCTTGTCAAGCACGCTAACAACAGCTCTTACAGCAGTAGGCTCAACTGTACCACTTATAGTTGGAGTAGCGTCATTTGTGCGAGGTACGCTTGGCGCGTCTAGGCTGTAATCGCCTTTTATAGTTCCAAAATCATCAGTTAAAGTTTTGATATCAACACTGATTGGAGGTATAACTGGCGCAACAGGAGTTGCATTGCCTGCGTCATTGCCGTCATTGTAGCCGCCGATTGAGTTTTCTGGAGTTTGAAAAGCTCTATTTGAGTCAGGTAAATTTCTATAATCATCAGTAATGTTTGAGTAGTGACCACCCTCTTCAAAGCTTGCAGCACCTAAGCTTACGCCGTCTCCACCAGCGTTGCCACCTTGGTTACCACCAGCTGCAGTCTCTTCAAGATCAGTGATGTTTGCACCATCAAGAAGTGCTTTTTGTATAGCGCTTACATCAGCTACGCTATCGTCACCAAAGCTCTCATTGTGAGCTACGCTCTTGTCTAAATTTAGGGTATCTTTTCCGATGATCGCGATATCTTTGCCATCGTTTGCAGTTATGACTACTTTTGAGTCAAAATCAGTTGTCTGTATAGTCTCACCAAGAAAAATTTCATCGCCTACTTTTAACACTCTTTGTGTGCCATCCTTTGCAGTTGCGATTACATTTGCTCCTTGTGAGATACTTTTTATAACGCCTATCCTTGTTGCCATTTTACTTCCTTATCTAAAAAATTTTGAACGTATTTTAATATCTTAAAAGAGCTTTGTAAATTGTACTATGGTACTAAAATTTGAAATTTTGTAAGAATTTGCCCTAGTTTTTTAGACTAGGGCATGAAATTTAAGAGTGTAAGACTATTTCGTCTTTTATCTCGATGGTAAATGTCGTACCATTATTATGCGTAGCTGAGTACTCTGTATATCCTTCAGAATTTACCCCACCTTTGCTAAAGGCTGACATATCTACTTGATCGCCTGCCTCGCCATCTATCCTTAGAGTGCGGTTAGTGCCGTTGCCATTTGTGATATTTAGCACGTCATTTATAGTTAAATTTAGTGTTACGTTGTTTTCACTGCCACCAAGAGTAAGTTTTTCAAAGCCAGCTACCTTGCTAAAGTCGATATTTCCAGCAATATCTAGCGTATCAGTGCCTGCTCCACCCTTGATAGTTGTACCACTTCCCATTATTGCATCTTTTCCGATATGAAGTGTATCATCGCCACTACCTAGATCTATGCTACTAGTAGAATGCCAATAATCAGGTGTGTCTTGTAGTTCTCCATTTAACTTTACATTATCATTGCCGTCGCCAGTATTTATTGTCGCAGCTTTTAAAACAGCGCCTTTGTCGATATTTATAGTATCATCACCTGAGCCTGTTGATATGCTAACCCTTTGTTTAAAGGTATAGCCATCAGTACTGCCTGTAAATGTGCCTCCAAAGCTAGTTTCTCCACCTATATTTATAGTATCAGCTCCGTCCCCAGTTTCTAAATTTAAACTAGCAGCACTGTTTTTACCCACGAAATTTATAGTGTTGTTGCCACCGCCCATGTCTATACCAGCACCTGAACCTTCAGTGCCATTGCCAAAAGTGTTGTTGCCATTAAATGTCAAAGTGTCATTTCCAGCATCAAATCTAAAACCAACTTTATCATCCGTTTGGGTATTTGTAAGTGTTACAGCAGCATCTGAAAAGTAGTTTCTACCTTGATCGCCAACGTAATTTCCTATCTCGCCACCATGACTAAATAGTGCATGATCTATATTGATCTCTTTGCCATGAATACTTGAAGCACCTGTAAAAAGTATCTTATCGCTATCAGTGCCATTTATATTTACATGAGTTGCACTAAGCCCACCGCTATCACTAGCGCCTGTGTTTATAAATCTTGTCTTGCCATGCACATTTATCACTTGATCATTATTCAAATCAGCCATTTCGCCATTATAAGAAGAGTTATAAACGCCTATCGATGAGCCTATAAAGGTAGCGTCGTTTATATCAACCTTATCAGCTTCGTTTAACTTATCGCGATGCGTCAAGAAAATGTTTGTCTTTTCTATAGTGGCATTATCTATATTTATAGTATCTGCGCCTTTGCTAGCATCTATATTTACCCCACTTACGGTTGCGTTTTTGATATTTATCGCATCATCGCCACCGCCAAGATAAAAAGAGCTATTATTTGTAGTACCTAAACCAGTGACATCTGCATTTATATTTAGAGTATCTTTGCCTGTGCTATTTTCATAAAAATCGAGACTTATATGAGCTTTGCCTAATTTCATAGCCTCATTTATATTTACAGTGTCATTACCCTCATACATATTGATACTTGCATGCTCATCGATATTATCACTGCCAAATGCAATGCCAGCCTTATCAAAATTTACAATATCATCTCCATCATCGGTGTTGATTTGAGTGCCTTTTACGTTTGCTTTTATAGTTACTGTATCATCTCCATCTAGAGTTTTTATACGGTAGTTGTTGCCATCTGTATAACTAAGATCGCTTGTTATCTCTAGATTATCATCATTGTCAATGATGTAGCCTTCGGCTCTATTTGCGGCTGTTGTTGGTAGTAGGTAGCTACTAGTTGGAGTGACGCTTAGACTTACACCTTCTTTATAAACGCCAAAATTCTCAACACCTTGAGTGAGACCGTTTTTTACTGGGCTATTGTTATCATCTACACCATAAATTTCTGCTCTACTGCCTTCATTTTGATTATGATGGTCTAAATTTGCTTGTCCATAGTCGTCAAGCACCTTTATCCTTACTTGCACTTTTGAGATATCTTCTATATTTACGCCAGTTATCGTGTAGCCTGATAGTGGATGAAATGTCGTACCATTGTCAGTCGAGTATTCAACCACGTTTGAATAATCCTCTCCTCTAGTGCCACCGAGGAAATTTAAACCTAGATCTGTAGTCTCACCACTTGGGCTTACTGGTGTGCCTGATAGACCTAGTTTATAAACAAGATAGTGTCCGCCCTCGCCGTTTGCTCCTGCGCCGCTCTCTCTTACCTCGCTAGTAGCAGGATCGATGCTAGTAGTGATCTCTACTGCACCAGGACGAGGCGTGATGACTGGAGGATTAGCAGGTGAAGGAGTGCCTGGTGTTACGGTGACGCCAGGAGTACTTGGAGTACTTGGAGTTGGTGGCGTTACTGGGGTACTCGGCGTGACAGGCGTAGTTGGTGAGATAGGAGTTGTCGTATCCGCATCTGTGCCTGCATCGTTATAGCCGCCTATTGAGTTTTCTGGAGTTTGAAAAGCTCTATTTGCGTCGGTTAAATTTCTATAGTTTTCATTGATATTTGAGTAGTGGCCACCCTCAGCAAAGCTTGCAGCTCCCAAGCTCACGCCATCTCCAGTAGCATTGCCACCTGCTGGGTTGCCACCAGCTGCAGTCTCTTCAAGGTCTGTGATGTTTGCGCCGTTTAGTAAGGCTTTTTGGATAGAGGCTATCTCTGGGTTGTCACTAAGTGCATTTGCCTCTTTATCTAGGCTTAGACTTTCGCCGTTTTGCAAGCTGACCTCTTTGCCGTCGTTTGCTGCGATCACTGCTTTTGCAGAGCCATTAGCCTTTATCGTTTCGCCTTCAAAAATGCTATCGCCCACCTTCAAGACTCTTTCGTTGCCACTTTTATCAACAGCTACGATTTCACCGCCTAGGATATTTTTGATAACGCCTAACTTTTGCATCTTAGTGCCTCCCTTTGGATTTTATTGATCTATATCAAGATTTTAGCCAAGAAAAAAATTTAGTTATATTGTACTTTGGTACAATACCCTTAAGAAAAGCCTAAGTTTAGGGGTTAATAATGTGTAAATTTTTTATAAATGTGTGAAAATTTTTACATTTATCTATTATAAATTTTAAAATTTTAAGTTTTTGTTCATCAAAATGGCATAGTAGTTGATAAAATAACCCAAAAATGTCACAAAATTTTTTTCATTTTAAACGCATAAATTCTTAATCAAAAAAGCCTTTATCTAGCCTTGTTATCACTAAATTTAGCTCTTTTATATCAAAATGTTTTTTATTTATAACTATCATAAATTTATACCCACTTGTGACATAAATTCTCTTAAGTTTATCTATCAAATTTTGCAAATTTTCATCTCTTTTTCTATAAATTTTAGCTAGTAGTGACATAAATTTATCACTACTTTTAAGATATTATTAGATAAAAATATTAATTTTGATATTTTGAATTTATGCTTTTTCGCTCTTGGCGACTAAGATATACCCACTCTCGCTGATGTTTTTAAATTTAACGCCAAGCTCGCGTTTTAGGCGCAAAACGACATTTTGTATGGCGGCCTTACTCACCTCGGTGCTCTCATAGACAAATTCCTCTATCATCTCGTAGGTCACAAGCTTGTTTAGGTTGTAGGCAAATAGCCAAAATATCTTATTTTGCAAGAAGCTAAGGTATAGCTCGCTACCGTTTTTATAAATTTTCTCTCTTTTTAAATTTATACTTACCTCATCACTTAGGCGCACTAGCTTCTCATCTCGCTCAAAGCTTAGGCTTATCAGCATCGATCTAAGATCCTTTATATCGATAGGCTTTTTCAAAAATAAGGTCGCCCCCTGCTCATAGCTCTTGATCAAATTTTCATCGCTATCATACGAGGTAAAGACGATAAATTTCTGATGAGGTTTTAGCTTTTTTATCTCGTTCATCATCTCAAAGCCATTTAACACTGGCATGTGAATGTCGCTCATCACGATGTCAAAGCCCTGTTTTTTAAATTTCTCCAGCCCATCTTGCCCATCTTTTGCGCCTACGACTTGACCACAGTATGGCTTAAGCCCAGTGATGATGAGCTCTCTTGCCATCTCGTCATCTTCAGCTACTAAGATAGATACTTTTTTTAAAATTTCTAACGCCTCTTGCATCTTTTAACCCTTTAAATTCTTATCAAAGCTTAGCTCAAAAATAGTTGGCTTTAGGTTGTGCGCAAGCGTGATGTCGCCATTTAGCTTATCACGTGCTAGCTTTTTAGCAAAGTAAAGTCCTATGCCATTTCCTTGCTTTTTAGTCGTGTTTAGCCAGGTAAAAATTTTCTTACTCATCTCGTAGCTCACGCCGCCGCCACTATCATAAACGCCGATGTAGCACTTATCTTCAAAGCTTCTAAATTTTAGCTCTATGACGCGTTTTAGCGGCTCATCTTTGTAGCTCTCAACTAGTGAGTCCTTTGCGTTGTGGATTAGGATTAGCAAAATTTGCTGGATGATGTTTTCTATCTGACAGACCTTCATCTCTTCAAATCCGCTAAATTTCACGCTTACATTTGCACGGCTAAGCTCTGTGTGCATAAGTGTTATTAAATTTCTAACGCTTGTTTGGATATCAAATTCGCTCACATTTTCAGCGCTTTTGTAAAAATTTCTAAAAATTTCGATTGTTTTTGAAAGTAGTTCGATCGAGCTTTGCCCTTTTCCTAGTAAATTTACAAGCTCCTCATCGCTTAGCTTGCCCTCTTTTTTTAGCATTATCGCCGAGCTTAGCATCAGTTTTAGCGAATTTACTGGCTGGATAAACTGATGACTTATGCCACTTATGAGCTCTCCAGCCTCGCTCATCTTGGCTCTGTGCGCCAGCAAGGTCTCGTACTCGTCTTGCACCTTTTTTATCTTGTTATACATGAAGTTGTGCAGGCTGTTTGCCAAAAATGCAAGTGCGACGAAGGCAAAGAGTAAATTTAGGGCGTTTTTTAGCGCCTCTCTTGTCATGGCTAAAATTTCTTCTTCGTTGTTTGTGCCAGCTCCGATAAACCAGTTCATCGTCGGTATCTCGGCTACTTGGATCAAATTTTGCCCTATCTTTAGGCTAGTGATGTCCTCATCTTTTAAAAATAGCTCCTTAAATTTCTCCTCGATCTCTCTTTTAAGCGTCGCATCAGCCATCGATGTGAGGATCTCGCCGCTGTGAGTTACCAAAAATGAGTAAGAATTTGGCGCAAGACTAAAGTTTTTGATACTATCAAAGATAGTGCCTATTCGCACGACGCCGCAAAGTGCCGCCTCAAATTTATTATCCTTTTCAACTGGCACGCATAAATTTAAAGTAGAGTCCTTTAAAATTTTGTGATTTTGCATGAAATTTACGCTTGGGGCATTTGTATTTTTTGTCTCGACATACCAGATAAGCCCCGCTCGCTCGCGCTTTGACATCACCTCTTCTGAGATCTTTTGCCCATCTACAAAGATCTCGCCATCCTCTCTTAAAAGCTGCATGAGATCAAATTCTTTCGCATTTTCTTTAAAGAGCTTTATGAAATTTGCCACCCTAGTATCGTCATCTATGATGCCAGAGTTTTGGATAAATTTTGACGCACGGATGAGTGAGTTTAAGCGCTCATCAAGCCAAATTTGAAAGTTGCTAACGATGTTTTTGCTAACTGCGATGTTGTTTTTATCAGATAGCTCGATGATCTTTTCTTTTGCTTTGTTGTAGCTATTTAGCCCAAGAAGCACGACAAAGAGGCTTGCTAGCAAGATGATCGCATAAATTTTAATATTTTGTGATTTTAAATTAATACCCATGCGCGCAGTATATCCTAAGTTAGCCCAAAAATAGGGCTAACTAAAATTTATTTTTTAAAAGATAAGAGCTTTGAAACAAGCATAAGTGCAAGCACGATAAAGCAAATGCCAAAGCCAAGCAGCGTGCAATCCGCCATCGACATAAATTTAGAAGACGGCACAAGATACCAGCCATCTGCGTAAAGATCTACTATGCTCTTTTGCAGATCGCTTAGCACCACGCCATCAGGCACCATAGGGCTGTCATAGCCGCAGTCGCCTGTCGGCATAAACCAGTCTGGCGCCCACTTCTCAAGTGGCAAACCAAATGGATAGTGCGGCTCAGTCGAGCAGCCCTGCACGCCAAATGGATCATCGCCATGCACCGCGTCGTGGATTTTGGCTAGCTTTACGCTATACATTATGCCCTGCACCGCTCCCCAAAAGGCAAAGACGTAGCCAACAAGGGCAAAGAGTAAATTTTTAGGATTTATGATAGCGATCACGCCGCCAAGTGCCATACACAAAAAGGCAAAACGTATATAGACGCACTGCTCGCAAGGAGGCATATAGGCGTAGTTTTGAAAGAGCGAATGCGCAATGACAACAAGCGCAACGCTTACAAAGACTAAGATCGCCCAAGAGATGCGTGAGTCTTGAAATTTAGCCATTTTTTTAAAAAAGCTCATGTGGCGCCTTATTTTTTAAGAAGCTCTTCGATGAGTGCTGCCATGCCGTCAAGCGAGCTGATTGATTTTGTCATGATGAGATATTTGCCATTTACGACAAATGCTGGCACGCCTTGAATTTTAGCCACGTCATAGCTCTCATCCCACTTTTTAAGTAGCTCAGTCACTTTTGGATTAGCTAGCTCTTTTTCGTAGTCTGCTTTGCTAACGCCAGCTGCATCAAGTCCGGTCTTTAAAAAGCCCTCAGCATCTTTGCCATCGCCCCAGCGCTCTTTTTTGTCGTGATAAGCTTTGTAGTAGGCAAATTTAGCCTTTTTAAATAGCGAATTTTCATCAAACAAGCTCACTCCCTTTGCCTCGTCCATAGTGATAAGCACGGCAAAGACCTTGCTCGCAACCTCGCCGTAATCGCCCTTTGTCTTTAGGTGAAATGGCTCGTATTTTAGTCCAGGGATTTTCTCAACTACCTTTGGAGTGACGCTCTTGTCGTATTTGTAGCAAAATGGGCAAGCGTAGCTAAAAATTTTAACTAGCGTATTTTGTCCCGCGCTTAGCGGCTTTTCGAGCTTGACGTAGTCCTCGCCCTCAATAAATGCACTTGCACTAATCGCTCCAGCTACCGCAACGGCAAAGATAGCCTTACTAAATTTAGATAGAAAACTCATGATGATCTCCTTTAGATGATTTACTTTGAGTTATTCTACAACCAAGCTCAACCGCACTTTTAACGCTAGAATAAATTTTGGCTGAAATTTGTCTATTTTAAATTTATGATGATGGATTTGGTTTTTTGTTAAATTTATTGAAAAAGCTCGCTGTGGCTTCCTACTTCAACGCATGTAAGAAGTAAAATTTCGTTTTGTTTTTTATATATCAAGAGCAAGTCTGGCTTAACATGACACTCTCTAAAGCCTTTATAGCTTCCAATAAGAGCGTGATCTTTATACTTTGATGCTAATTCCTCGTTATTTGCTAACTGCCAGATGATATCTTTAGTTAATTTTTTTTCGCTTTCATTTAGCTTTTTAAAAGCTTTCTTAAAACTCTTTGAATACTCTATCTCAAGCATCAAGGCTCTTTTCAAATTCTTCAAATGTTTTAAATCTCTCTACTTCGCCATTTTCGATCTCTTTGATAGCTTTGTCAAGCCTTGAGACCTTATCTCTTTGCTCAAATTCTACATTTGCCTGCCTAGCCATCTCTTTTATAAGCTCGATAAATCCATAGTCAGCATTTTTAAAATCAATCGTTGTAGTCATCTTATGCCTTTAAATTTTCATCTTATTATAACTTCAAATTTATAAAAATAATATACGTTATCAATAAAAATTATTATTTACATATTTTAATTATTTGGTTATAATCCGCTCAAATTTTATCAAAATAGGAGTCAAAATGAGACAGTACGAAACATACAAATGCGAGAAATGCGGCAACGAGATCGAAGTTCAAAAAGTTGGCGGCGGCACATTAACCTGTTGTGGCGAAGAGATGAAATGCATCACTGAAAATTTAACAGCGGTAAATTTGATGAAGGCATTTGCTGGCGAGTCACAAGCTAGAAACAAGTATGAGCTTTACGGCGACCTAGCTAAAGAAGCAGGCTATCACGCGATAGCTAGACACTTTTACGAGGCAGCTGAAAATGAGAAATGGCACGCAATGGCTGAATTTAAGAAATATCACGAGATGATGAACGATCCGATCGATAAGATGGATAAAAATTTACTTGACGCTGCAGCTGGCGAAAACTACGAGCATACGACGATGTATCCAGACTTTGCAAAGATCGCAAAAGAAGAAGAGCTAAGAGATGTTGAAAGGCTATTTAACGCGATTGGCAAGGTTGAAGTTGAGCATGAAAGAGAGTATTTAGAGCTTAAAAAGATGCTTGATGAAGAGGGCTTTTTTGAGAGCGATGAAGAGGATATCTGGGTTTGCGAGGTGTGCGGACACGTTCATAGAGGTAAAAAAGCTCCAGGCGCTTGCCCACTTTGCAAAGCTCCAAAAGAGTATTTTAAACGCGAATTCTTAGGCTAAAAAGCCAAAAAATTTAGCCAAGGCGCTTGTCTTGGCTAAATTTAATAAATTTAAATCTCTTTAAAATAAAAAAGTTATATAATCTCCTTAAATTTTCACAAGGAGAAAGAGATGAAAAAATCACTTTTAGTTTTAACTACTCTTGGCTTTGCACTAAGCCTAAACGCTGCAGATCTTACAGATACTTGCAAGTCTTACTTCTCAGACATCGACAAAATGGTCGAAGCTTACAAACAAGCTGGTCAAGAGCAACAAGTAAAAATGTATGAAGATCAAAAGAAACAATCAATGGATCAACTAGCTTCTTTACCAAAAGAGCAACAAGACGCTACTTGCAAACAAGCTAAAGAGATGTTTGCTCAAGTAATGGATCAAATGAAAAAACAAGGTCTTTTAAAATAAACCTTCACGTGGCTAGGCTCTCTAGCCACTCTACAAATTTAACTCTCTTTTTTACATAAATTTTGCGCGATCTTTGCAACAGACGGCGAAACTAGCAAAAGCACAGGATACGCTACTACAAAGGCTTTTACATAAGCGATTAGCCAAATTTTCACAAAGCCATCAACAAAGCCAAGGTTTAGATACGTCAGCACAAATGACATAAAAAATGCCATAAATGCTGACATTATAAACGCAAAAACATATCTATAAAATTTCGCTGGTATCATAAAATTTTACCTATCAGCTCCTCTAGCCTCTTTGCATGATCAAGCGCCTTTTGCCTCATCAAAGCAAGCTTTGCCTCATCGTGCCTACTCTGATATGATAGCCCTCCGCTATAAACATAGCCTGCAAACTCCATTCCACACATATTTGCTAACGCCTTAAGTGGAGGCAAAAACTCCTCTATCTCATAGCGCTGAAGTGCCTCTTTTTTATAAAGCTCCTCAGGCGCGCCAGAGGTAAATGAAAGCACTAGCTTTTTGCCATGTAGCTTATCTCCCTTGCTGCCGTGAGAGAAGTCATGAACTAGCACATCTTCAAGCCACTTTTGTAAAAGTGATGGCACGCCGTACCAGAAAAATGGATAAACAAGCACGATCACATCAGCTTTTACTAGCTTTTCTTGCTCGGCTTTTACATCGATAGCGTAGTTTTTATAAAGCTCACTTAGTATGTCAAATTTAGCCTCTGGCAGGTGCTTTTTTAGCTCGCCCAAGATGATCTTATTCGCAAATGAATTTTCAAGGTCGGTGTGACCTGATACGACTAAAATTTCACTCATTTTTGCCCCTTAAATTTACTTGCAAACAAAGCTACTTGCCTTGCTAGTATCACCACCCACGTAAGTAGCCACCTTTGGATACGCACACACTAAAAATTCCTTGCCAGCGTAGGTCCTACTTTTTGCTAGCATGCTCTTTGGCGCTTCGCCCTTTTCGTGCCACGCTTCAAGCGCGCCTAAAGGATCCACGTCATCTATGCCGTTGCCGCCACCGCAGTGGTTCATCCCAGGTAGCGCAAAAAATGCCGCGAAATTTTGGCTATTTTCATTATCAGCCTCTAGCTTTTTAAACCAATCCCTTTGATCTTTTGCCGAGAAAACTGGGTCTGAGACGCCAGTTACTATGATGAGCTTACCGCCATTTGCGCTAAATGTGCTAAGGCTTGTTGAGATAGCGTCATTTATCGCTGCGGTTTCGAAAGTCTTTGGCGTGTCTTTGTCAAAGTCAAAATTTATCGTGTCAAAATTTGGCTGCGCTGGCGTTAAAAAGTAGTAATTCACCGAGCCGCTTGAAAGCGTGATATTTCTAGCGTTTGGCTTAGCACTTTGTGAGTCGCCCAGCTTCCACTGCCTCCAGCCCTCAGCGCTCACTCCTGAGTCATAAAACCAGCCACTATAAATTTGCTCGCCCTTGCTGTTTTTGGCTCCGTTAAAGATTTTCTCTATCGCCTCTATCTTTTGCTTATCTAAATTTAGACTTTTTGGATCAAATTTGCACGCTTCCCACGCATTGATGATCCCATCTTTTAGTCCGTCTAAGGCGTCACATTTTTCTAGTACAGCGTGGCTTAGCTTGTCAAGGTCGTCCTGCGTTAGGGCATTTGCAAAAATTTTCTCGCCTTTTTCATTTTTCGGAGCTATCTTCATAAGAGCTTGGTTGTCCCACTGCTGAGCGATCGCCGCGCGAGATAGCCTAAAGCCAGGGTTTGCAGCGATGACGCCGTCAAATTCTAGCGGATAGCGCTGGGCTGCGATTAGTGCTGCCCTGCCGCCATTTGAACAGCCCATAAAGTAGCTATGTTTTGGCTTTTTGGCGTATGCGGCGGCTAAAATTTGCTTAGCTGCGTCCGTGACCTTGCCGATCGCCTGATAGGCATAGTCTAGCCTTGCTTGTTGATCTAGCCCAAACTCAGCCGTTGGCTCTGGGTGTCCTGAGTTTGTAGTAACTACCGCGTAGCCTCTAAGAAATGCTGGCGTGGCTGTGCTTGTGCGTATCGGCACTGCGCCAAGAGCAGGCGCTACAAAGCCGTCCATACCGCCTCCGCCTTGAAACAAAAACTTCTCATTCCACTGCTCTGGCAGCCTTAGCTCGTAATCAATCGCATACTCTTTGCCATCACTTCCAGTGCGCTTATATAGTTTGCCATGCACCACGCAGTGAGACTTTGCTTTGATAGTGTTTTTACTGCCACCAGTTAGCGCAGACATCCTATCGGCTGAAATTTCGCCGCTCTCACTCCGCATCTATCATCTCGTTATGTAAGATTTTCACATCTTTTAAACTCGCACCCTGCCTTATCAAGGGCAAATACCGCACTGCCAAAAAGTGCCAAGGCAAAAAAGTGAAATTTTTTCATAGCTATCCTAAAATTTTACCTTGCTAAATGAGGTCTCATTTTTTAAACCAAAGCCGTCAAATTCATCTATCAGCCCAGCTCGCTCTTTAGCGTAAGCCTTGTAGTTTTCGCTGTGGCGGTAGCTCTCAAAGCTAGCTTCGTCTTTATAAATTTCAACCAGCACCCACTTGTTAGGCGCGTCTTTTTGACTAAAGGCAAACTGCGCGTAAGCTCCCTCATCTACGCTTTTTTGCATATATTTTTTCACTAGCTTTTCAAATTTCGCATCACTCTTTGCCAAAAGGCTTAAATTTGTGATGTGAAAGTAGCTATCTTTTAGGCGCTCTGGGGTTAAATTTTTAGAAAAAGTAGCCCGTTTTTTCAAGCTTAAAGCCTTTTTGCTAGCCAAAATTTCAGCACTCGCACTTGCAAATTTCTTATAGTGCGCCGAGCTTAGATGCTTTTTATAAGCCGCCTCGTCCTTGTAAAACTCAAGCACGTAAAATAGCTCTGGCTTGCTCTTTGCACTCGCAAAAAAGATCGCCTGCGTGTCTGGCTCGCTCTTTGAGCTTAGTATATTTTCCCTGCCAAGCTGCTTTAACAAAGTCTTGTTATTTGGCGTCGCAAGCAGCTCCTGCAAGCTCACTTTCGCCTCCGCCCCAAAGGCAAAAGCCGCCAAAACCGCTAGTAAAAATAGCTTTTTAAACATCAAATTTCCTTATCATTTTGCCTTTTTCATATCAGCCTTAGCTTTTATCTCTTCTGCGCCTTTTAGGTCAAGCTGTGCTTTTTTAAAGGCTTTACGTGCTTTTTCTAAGCGGTTAGAGTTTTTGACACTTGGGTTATCAGCATAGGCTTTTTCTGCCTCTTCAAGTTCAAATTCCCTTTTACCATAGTTCATTTGTGCTTTTTCAAGGTTATTTGTAGCTTTATCACCGCCTAGTAGCTCAGCCTTTGATGTGACCTTACCAGTGACTGGGTTTCTACCGATAGTCATATCTAGTTCGCGTTTAGCTCTAGCAGCGGTTCCGCGATTAACAAAACACTCTTTTTTTCCTCCAATTAGTGTGCCGCCTATATCAAGCGGTAAATTTTTTGGATCACTGCAATCAACCTCTTCTTTTGCATAGCCAAATGTAGCTCCCAGAGCCGCTACTACCAATAAATTTATAAATTTCATTTTACTCTCCTTGAAAATTTTAAAATTTCTCATACTTTCTCCTTTAAATTTATCTCTCAACCACTCTTTTCATCCAAGCAAAAAGCTCGTCTAGGTCGTAATCGCCGCCGTGTCCTTGCCCCCATACCGCTTCGAAATCAACCTCCTTGCCAGCATTTTTAAGCGAAAGTGCGAGCATTGCAGGCACGGCAAGGGCTAGGTCGGTGTCGTTTGTCCCCTGCCTTATGCGGTAAAATTTCGCCGCCTCTTCGTTTTTAGTGTAGTTCATCGCATTCATCATCTTTATGACGCTAGCCTTAGCCATCTCGCCCTCGCTTCGCTCTTTTGCAAATTTAGTAAAGTGCTTTGCAGGCGTTTTGCTATCGCCAAAAAGGTCGTTTTCAGTATTTTCTAGCCCAAGGCCGTCAAAGGCAACCACCGTTTTGGCGCGTTTTAGCGAAGCGATGAAGTCTTCAAATTTGAATGTATATCCAAGCGAGCAGCCCTGCGTGTCAAGAGTTATAAATTTAGGCGTGAGCGTGCTTTTGTCGCTGCTTTTTGTAGCGGTAAATGCCTTTGAGACAAGAGCGCTTATATACTCTTTGAAGCTGCCCTCGCCATTTTCATCAAGGCTTAGCACGTGGCCTTTGGCGTCTTTTAAATTTAGCGAGTTTAGATAGGCTGGAAATTTACTCTTTAGCTCGCGTGAGAGCTCTTTTTGCATGGCATTTAGCTCGCCTGTGATCATCTTTGGCTTTTTGCTTCTGTCGTTAAAAGTGCTCGCATCAAAGCTTGCAAAATCAATCCTTTCAAATTTATCCAAATCCCCAAACATCCACTCATACGCCTCGTCCTCATGCTCTAAATTTGTAACAGGGCAGTAGGCTGAGACGGCATAAATTTGATCGTCCGCCTTTGCAGCGCCTAGCTCTTTAAGATATGGCTCATACTCTTTTGCCCCTGCGCTAGTGCCAAGAAGTGCCGACATAGCGCCGCCTGCACTCGTACCGTTTGAGATGATCTTATTTGCGTCGCCTGGCATAAATTTGTCGTTAAATTTAAGATATCTAACGGCTGCTTTTAGATCGACTATCATGGCTGGCGCTTTGCCGATAAATTTCTCGCCATCTTTTAGCGTCCTGCCCCTAGCGCCAACGCTTGCCACGACGTAGCCTCTAAGAAGCGCTTCAAGGGTGGCATTTGGCTTTTCGTTTTTAATTTCTGGCTTTTGGGGTTTGGCTGGCATGTAGCCGCCTATGCCATTTGGCATAAAAATAGCCCCTTTTTGGTCACTAAATTTACCCTCTGGCACGTAGAAATTTAGCACCTCATAGTCGCTAGCTGGCTTTGCCACATAGACTATGCCTTCATATGCTCTAAATTTAAGCGTCCTCTCGCCAACTTGCACGCTTTTTAGCTCAAATTTCTTTTCATCAAATTTAAGCTCGCCGCCAAAGCAAGCGCCTACCAAACAAACCCCTAAAATAGCAACTCTAACGCATTTCATGATCTGCCTTTTTATTTTGTCCTACTTTTTGTTTCGCCAGCCTTGGCGTAGGCTACCAAGGTTTTAGCGCCTAGTTATCTTTTGGCTTATACTTGACCGCATAGTCAAATTTAGGCTGGTGCAGCGAAAACTCAAAGCTATCTCTATCGACCGCGCCAACGCAGTAATGGCTATCATAAAGGCGAAGCAAAAACTCCGCCATCTGCTCGCTCGTGTGATACTTTTTAAACGCCTTGTCGTAGTCGTAGCTCTCTTTGCTAGTTGCCACCATGCCAAATTCTGTCTTTGTGGCAGCAGGGGCTAGCACTTTTGCTTGCATCTTTGCCTGTTTATCCTGTGCTAGCTCGTGGTAAAGTCCCTCGCTAAAGGCACTTACGAAAAATTTGCTAGCGCAGTATGTGACGGCGTTTGGCACGATTTTATAGCCACCTATTGAAGAGATGTTTATAAGCTGCGTATCTTTGTCTTTATACTTTTTAGTAAAGAGCGTTGAGAGCGTCACAAGAGCGATGATGTTTAAATTTATCATCTGAGTGATCTTGTCTAAATTTTGCTCGCCGACCTTGTTATAGTCGCCAAAGCCAGCGTTGTTTATAAGCGCTTTTAGCTCAAATTTTTCTAAATTACGCCAAAGAGAAAGGGCATTTTCTTGCTTTGAGAGGTCGCAAAGCTCTATCACGACATCGACATTTGCAAATTTAGCTATCTCGCTTTTTAGCTCTTCTAAAAGCTCGCCACGTCTTGCGATAAGGATCAAATTCTCCCCACGCCTTGCAAATGCCTTTGCCGCGGCCGCTCCTATGCCTGAGCTTGCCCCAGTGATCACTATATATTTTTTCATTTTGTAAATTCCTCCGGACTATAAATTTTTACACCTTCGCTGTGGTCATCTTGTGCTACTTGCACGATCACTTTAGCGATATCAGCCGCCCTCATCGGACGATACTCGTCAAAAAAACCTTTTGGGATAAATTTAAACGCCTTTATCGCTAGATACTCGCCAAGCCTAAAGTCCTTTCTCTCAGCCTCGATAAGTGGCAGTCTGGCGATGTGAAATGAGCTATATCCAAGCTCTTTTATCTTTGCTTCTGCTTGACCTTTTGCCTTTAGGTAGAACGAGCCTGACTTTCTGTTTGCGCCTGCTGCTGAGAGCAAGACAAAGCGTTTTGCGCCACACTCCAAGCCAAATTTGGCGAAATTTATCGGATAGGTCACATCGACTTTGTAAAACTGCTCTTTGTGCTTTGCCGCTTTCATCGTCGTGCCAAGCGCGCAAAAAACATCATCAGCGATAAATGGCACCTCATCTTTAAAATCATCAAAATTTACTATCTTTACTTCAAGCTTTTCATGGGTAAATTCTAGCTCATGCCTAACAAGGGCGACCACCTTGTTGTAGTGCTCACTCTCGCAAAGACCCTTTAAAATTTCACTTCCCACAGCGCCGCTGGCTCCTGCTATAAGGGCGACTTTTTTCATGTTTATCCTTTGTAAATTTTGGATAAATTCTATCTCGCTAAGGCAAAAATTTCGCTTATGGCCTCTTTTGTATAAATTTGCTCCAAGCCCCTGCCCTTGGCGTAGTCATAAACTAGCGCCATGATCTCGTCTAAATTTGACTCATCAACGCCGATTTCGATGAGGCTTGTTGGCGTGCCGATCTTGCTAAACCACTCTTTTAGCTTTTTAATAGCCTCGTCTGCGTCATCTACGCCAAAAATTTCTTTGCCAAAGCGTTTAAATGCCTTTAAATTTCTACTCTTATACCACTTCATCCAAGCTGGCATCACTACACTTAGCCCAGCCCCGTGTGCGCAATCAACCACCGCACCTATGGCGTGCTCGATCATGTGGTTTGGATATGAGTAACCAGCCGTGCCAACGTAAGTTAGGCCATTTAGCGCCATCGTAGCAGCCCAAGCAAACTCGCTTCTAGCGTCATAGTTTTCTGGCTCTTTTAGTAAAATTTCAGTCGTTTTCATGACGGTTTTGATGTTTGCTTCGATGTATAAATTTATGATCTCAGGCTGAACGCTCGCCGTAAAGTAGCCCTCGATGCTGTGAGCGATGATGTCAGAGGCTGAATAGACCAAATACTCTTTGCTAACGCTTGCTTGAAGAAGCGGATTTACCACCGATACTTTTGGGTAAAGACAAGCGCCGTGCATGGCAAATTTCTCTTTTGTGGCTTCATTTGTGACGACTGCGCCGCCGTTCATCTCTGAGCCAGTTGCAGCAAGCGTGATGATATCAAAGATCATAAGCGCCTCTTTTGGACACTTGCCAGTAAAAAAGTCCCAAACGTCGCCGTTATATTTAACTCCAGCAGCCACTGCCTTGGCCGTGTCAAGCACCGAGCCGCCGCCTATGGCTAGCACGCTATCGACGCCTTGTTTTTTAGCTAAATTTATAGCCTCATTTACCTTGCTTAGCACTGGGTTTGACTTCACGCCGCCTATCTTGCAAAACTCGATGCCATTTGCGCTTAGGCTCTTTGTGGCAACGTCAAAAAGTCCGTTTTGCATGATCCTGTCGCTGCCATAGATGATGAGCGTCTTTTTTGCGCCAAATTCTTTCATGTATTTGCCGATGTTTTGCTCTTTGTCTTTGCCAAATTCTATTTTAGTAGGGTTTAAAAAGCTGAAATTTTACATAGTTTTCTCCTTGTTTGCTTTTGTGATTTGGGGTAAATTTTAGTTAAATTTTCTTATTTTTAGCTATTTTTAGTCTTTGCTAAATTTAGAAATTTCTTAGTCTGATAGGTAGTTTTGATGTGATCTTGTCTGGATCGAAGCTATTTTTTGGCTCGCCCATGTTGCCAAAATTTTCGCCAGTGTTAAAGAATTTTTGTAAGAAATAATCCCCTCTATATCCAAGCTCGTAAAGTAGCCCTGACATCTCAGAGATATCCTTTTCGCTTAGCAAGTCCGCATGCACGGTCGTTCTAACTTCAAATTTAAAATTTATCTCAAGCAAGTATCTAAGCGTGGCGGCAAATTTTTCATATAAATTTGAGCCAGTTATGCCGATAAATTTCTCTTTTGGAGCTTTAAAATCAAGTGCGATATAGTCGATAAGCCCCTCATCTATCGCCTCTTTCAAGACGTCACGATATGAGCCATTAGTATCTACTTTTAAGCTAAAGCCACGCGCTTTGACCTCGCGTGCTAGCCTTAGAAAGAGAGGGTTTGCTGTGCATTCGCCGCCGCTAAAGACGATGCCATTTAGCTTGCCGACCCTGCGGTCTAAAAAGTCGCAAACTTCGCTAAAACTTATAGTGCCATTTGACTTTACAACCTCGATGTTGTAGCAGTATCCACAGCGCATATTACACCCTGCAAACCAGATGACAGCTGCCACTTTGTCTGGATAGTCAAGCGTCGTAAATGGCGTTATACTAAAGACTTTTTGCAAGTTTTGACCCTTTTTAAACTAAAAGGCACAGGAGCGTGCCTTTGGTTTGCATTTTAGTTGATTTTTTTAAATTTATTCTTGTTTTTAGGCAAAAAATTTATCTTTTGCAGCAACTTGCGTATTCGTCAAATTTAACACGCTCTTTGTGCTCGCCTTTTTTACCGAGATTAAAGCTCTCAACTGGTCTGTGATAGCCCATAACACGAGTATAGACCACGCATCTTGTGCGTTTATCTTGTACTTTTTCTAAAATTTCTTTTTCTGTCATTTCCCTCTCCTTATTTGGATTTTTTCTTTTCATTTTCTATAAGCTCTGCATCACAAAGTGGGCAAAACTCATGCTCGCCAGCTATGTAGCCGTGTTTTGAACAGACGCTAAATACCGGCGTTATCGTGATGTATGGGAGTTTGTAGTTTGAGATTATACTCTTTACAAGCTCTTTGCAAGCTTTAGCCGAGCTTATGCGCTCTTTCATATATAGGTGAAAGACGGTGCCACCAGTGTAGGCGCTTTGTAGCTCATCTTGTAGATCAAGCGCTTCGTAAGCGTCGTCTGTGAAATTTGCAGGTAGCTGGGTTGAGTTTGTGTAGTAGATATTGTCCCCCTCGCCTGCTTGGATGATGTCTGGGTAGCGCTTCTTATCCTCTTTAGCAAAGCGATACGTCGTGCCCTCAGCTGGAGTTGCCTCAAGGTTATATAAATTTCCGCTCTCTTCTTGAAACGTCCTTATCTTATCACGTAAAAAGCCAACCATCTCAAGGGCAAATTCTCGTCCAAATTTAGTTGAGATGTTCTCTTTGTCGCCAGTGAAATTTCTAAGTAGCTCATTCATGCCATTTATGCCGATCGTGCTAAAGTGGTTGTTAAAGTGCTTTAGATACCTAGCTGTGTAAGGATAAAGCCCTCTGTCATACATCTCTTGGATAAATTTACGCTTTTTCTCTAGGGTTGATTTAGCTAGGTCTAAAAGGTAGCTTAGTCTATTATAAAGTGCGACTTTATCGCCTTTGTAGTTATAGCCTAGGCGGGCTAAATTTATAGTGACGACGCCTATCGAGCCGGTCATCTCAGCACTTCCAAAAAGACCACCACCACGCTTTAAAAGCTCTCTTAGATCAAGCTGCAAGCGGCAGCACATAGAGCGCACGTGGCCTGGTTTGTAGGCGTTTTCGTTTTCTATCTTGTTACCATTTTCGTCGTAAGTGTATTGCGAGCCGATGAAATTTTGAAAGTAGCTTGAGCCCATTTTTGCGGTATTTTCAAAGAGAACGTCAGCTACTTCGCTATCCCAGTTAAAATCCTCTGTGATATTTACCGTTGGTATAGGGAATGTAAAAGGCTGCGAGCACTTGTCACCAGCTGTCAAGACCTCGTAAAATGCCTTGTCTATGCGTGCCATCTCAGGCTCGAAGTCCTTGTAGGTCATATCGATCAAATTTTTCCTGCCACGCTCGTTTGCTTTTTTCAAAATTTTCTCATCTTTTACGTTTGCAAAGAGGTGTATGTCATCGCTCGTTGGGATCTGATCTCTTAGGTCGCTTGGGCAGGTGATATCTATGGTTACGTTTGTAAATGGACTTTGTCCCCAGCGTGCAGGGACGTTTAGGTTGAAAATAAAGCTAGTGATCGCCTTTTTGATCTCGGCGTCGCTTAGATCGTCTTTGAAAACATAAGGCGCAAGGTAGGTGTCAAAGCTAGAAAACGCCTGAGCGCCCGCCCACTCGCTTTGCAAAATGCCTAAGAAATTTGCCATCTGATAAAGCGCCTCTCTAAAGTGCTTTGGCGCTTTGCTCTCGACCCTACCACGAACGCCGTTAAAGCCCTCATTTAGCAAAGCTCGCAAACTCCAGCCAGCACAATACCCTGTGAGGCAGTCAAGGTCGTGGATATGGTAGTCGCCATTTCTGTGAGCAAGACCCTCTTCTTTGCTATAAACAGCGTCTAGCCAGTAGTTTGCTATCACTTTGCCAGCGGTGTTGTTGATAAGGCCTGCGTTTGAGTAACTTGTGTTTGAATTTGCAGAAATTCTCCAGTCTGTGCCGTTTATGTACTCATTTATCGTTTGGGTTGAGTTTATATAGGTCGTATCTTCATTTAGCCCTAAAATTTGCTCGCGCTGGAGCTTGTGGGTGTGGCGGTAGAGCATGAAGCTCTTTAAAACCTCAAAATGTCCGCCGTCAAATAGCTCTTTTTCTATCGCATCTTGGATGTCTTCGACTGTTATCGCACTTGATTTTTGAAAGATATCTTGGACTACATTTGTAAAAACTTGCTCGTCATAAGCTTTATTTTCGCTGGCAAATGCCTTTTTTATAGCATCTACTATCTTGTATGCTACAAATTCTTGCCTTGTGCCATCTCGTTTTAAAATTTCACGCATCACTTGCTCTTTTCTGATTGTTTTTTTGATATGGAGTTTAAAAGTATAAGACAAGAAAGCTTAAAATATAGAAAACTTATTTTATTTTGTTTAATAATATTTATCAAAAAATATAAAATTTTATAGAGTTTTATTAAGTATATTTTTACGTATTTTAGGTATTTTAAAATAAAATTTGATTATTTTACTTAAATAATTATTTTAATTTTAGTTTTTAAAATAGTAGATTTAAATTTTTCTTCCATATAGATCTTTATTTAATTTATGTTAATATTAGTCGATTTTCAAAAAAGGGAGTTTCAATGAAAAAAATCACAATGCTCGCCCTAGGTCTACTTTTGGCTGGCTGTGCATCATCCAACGGCGTAAAATCACCCGAAGATGGCATGATGAAAAGCTTTGCAAAATGCGCCCTAAAATCAGATAGTACAGTCATTATGCTAGTACCAAGTCGTGGCTTTCTTGCTGACGCAATAGCTAGCGCAACAACTAGTGTTTCAAACAACGACGGAGGTTTTTACAACAATCTAACGGATAAAATACAAGAGGGCGTGGATGCCTTTGTCATCTACGGCGAAAGTGGGATGAAAACGGAGTCACTCATGTCAAATGTCTTTACGAGACTAAAAGAGCGTAACGTAAATGGTATGCAGTTTTGTATATCAGCAGGAATAGAAAAGAGCGAGAAGCTAAGCAAGCTAGCAGATGAGCTTGGTATAAAATTAAGCTTTGTGACACTTCCGTAAATTTATAAATTTAATAGACAATTTAAAAAATTTAAGAGAGAAATTTCTCTCTTAAATTTACCTACTGACATCCCTCACACTCGATCGAACGGTCTGCCACGTCGTTTAGCTTTTCGCTGTCTGGACTTTCAGAGCGTAGATAGTAGGTTGATTTTAGTCCAAGCTCCCATGCAAGCGTGTAAATTTCACTTAGATATCCGCCACTTGCCTTATCTAGGCTCATAAATATATTTAGGCTTTGACCTTGATCGATCCATTTTTGGCGGATCGCGCCTGCTTTTATAAGAATTCTTTGATCAAGCTCGTAAGCTGGCGTGTAAAACTGCCAAGTATCAGGGCTTAAATTTGGCACGACATTTGGGATCATGCCGCTTAGGTTGTGTTCGAACCACTTGCGCTTATAGACTGGCTCGATAGTCTGAGTAGTGCCAACAAGGATCGAGATCGAGCTAGTTGGAGCGATCGCCATTAGGTAGCCGTTTCTCATGCCGTCGCGCCTAACTTTTTCTCTTAGCTTGTCCCAGTCGCAGACATTTTCGTCAAATAGCCCGCCTTTGTCGTTTAAAAGCGCTTTTGCGTTCTCGTTTGCAGTGTCTATCGGCATGATGCCTTTGCTCCATTTTGAGCCTTCAAATTTTGGATAGATGCCCTTTTCTACGGCTAAATTTGAGCTAGCGTAGATCGCGTTGTAGCTTATGTTTTCCATTATGCTATCAATGAGCGCCAAATGCTCATAACTGCCCCATTTTACGTTTTTCTCAGCTAGCATTTGCGCTTCGCCCATGACGCCAAGGCCGATCGAGCGAGAGGCAAGGTTTGTGTGTTTTACCTTTTTGTGTGGGTAGAAATTTAGATCTATAACATTATCAAGCATCCTGATAGCTATAGGCACGACACGCTCGATGTCCTCTTTGCTGTTTATCTTGCTTAAATTTATACTTGCAAGGTTGCAAACTGCGGTTTTGCCCTCGATGCTCTCTTTTTCTACGATGAAAATTTGCTTGCCTTTTAGGCTATCAAGCGCGCTAAGCTTTTTGGCTTTTTTAGTTATGCCACTATCAACAGTGACGTCTTCTTCTTCGTCAAATAGCTCCTCGCCGCCGTCTTCATAAGTGATCTTGATCTTATAGTAGTTTGGCGCTGTGTTTTGGAAAATTTCAGTGCATAAATTTGAGCTTCTGATGATGCCTTCGTGGTCATTTGGATTTGCTTTGTTGGCATTATCTTTAAAGCATAAAAATGGCATGCCCGTTTCAAAATAGCTAGTTAAAATTTTCTTCCAAAGCTCTTTTGCAAGGATGGTGTTTTTCTGGATATTTTCATCGTTTTCATACTCTAAGTATCTCTTCTCAAACTCCTCGCCATAAAGGTCGCAAAGGTCGCTTACTTGAGCTGGGTCAAAGAGGCTCCAGCGGCCATTTTCTTTGACACGCTTCATAAATAGGTCGTTTATCCAAAGTGCAGGGAAAAGCTCGTGCGCGCGGCGTCTCTCTTCGCCTGAGTTTTTGCGAAGATCGAGAAAATCGCTCACGTCCATATGCCAAGGCTCGATATAAACAGCGATCGCGCCCTTTCTAGTGCCTAGCTGATCGACCGCTACTGCGATGTCGTTTGTCACTTTTAAAAATGGTATGATACCGCCAGCTGCGTTTTTGTGTCCGTCGATACTGCCGCCCATCGCGCGCACCTTGCTCCAGTCCCAGCCGATACCGCCGCCAAATTTTGAAAGTAGCGCCATCTCTTTGTAGCTATCAAAAATGCCCTCGATATTATCAGGCGTACTGCCTACGTAACAGCTGCTTAGCTGGTGGCGTGTAGTCCTTGCGTTTGAGAGCGTTGGGGTAGCTAGCATCACTTCAAATTTAGAGATGAGGTCGTAAAATTTCTTTGCCCAACCTTGACTGTCTAGCTCGTTTTGCGCAAGAAACATCGCTATCGCCATAAACATGTGCTGTGGCAGCTCGATAGGCATACCGCTCTTGTCTTTGATAAGATAGCGATCATAAAGCGTCTTGATACCAAGGTATGCAAACTGGAGGTCGCGCTCAGGTTTGATGTATGCGTTTAGATCCTCTAAGTCGTACTTCTCTTTTAGCCCAGGGATGATGCGGCCTACTTTCTCGCCCTTTGCTAGGTAGTCTTTTAGGTGGTTGTAGCCGTTAAAGCCAGTCACTTTGTGATAAAGGTCGAATAAAAATAGCCTTGCTGCAACAAATGTCCAGTTTGGGCGGTCGATGTCGATCTTATCAACTGCTGTTTTTATAAGAGTTTGCTGAATTTCCTCAGTCGTTATCATATCTCTAAACTGAATTTTCGCATCTACCTCAAGCTCGCTAAGACTTACGTTACTAAGACCTAGGACGGCTTCGTTTGTGTATTTTTTGATCTTGCTAATATCAAGCTCTTCTGTTCTGCCATTGCGTTTTATAACTTTCAAAAATATCTCTCCGTGTTAAATTTTAATTTGAGATTTTATCCAAAAAGATATAAAAACTCTCTTTGCCAAAAACTACTCAATAAATATAAAATTCAGAGCCAAAATGAGAAGGATAAAGGCTTGCCAAAAACTCTTATTTTTCTAGCGCGAGGGCGATAAAAATGTTAAACGTGACGAGCTTTTGGGTTAGCTTTGGCGACCAAAAGTTAAATGCGCCAACATTGCCACTAAATTTTGCTGACACTTGTAAAAGCTACTTGAAAAGTGCCGCCCTTGGCTGATAAATTTGGCGAGCTAAATTTAAGGTGGATTTTGTGTTAGGGTATTTGCAAGGGGCTAAATTTACCCCTTGCGTTTAAATTTACTTGCCAAAAACTCTGGCGAAAATTTTATCTACATTTTTGGTGTAGTAGTTGTAGTCAAAACACTCTTTGATCTCATCTTTGCTAAGGCTCTTAGTTAGGTCCTCGTCGTTTAGTAAATTTTGTAAAAATAGGCTGTGGCCTTGCTCGTCGATCGCTTTTTTGCCCTCTTGCAAGTCCGCCCAGACCTTCATGGCGTTGCGCTGAACGATCTTGTAGGCATCCTCTCTAGAAATTCCACGCTGTGGCAGCTGTAAAAGCACGCGCTGTGAAAAGACTAGCCCGCCTGTTAAATTTAAATTTTTCATCATATTTTCTGGATATACAACCAAATTTGCTATCAAATTTTTGATACGAACCAGCATAAAATCAGCCGTGATAAACATATCTGGCAGGATAAATCTCTCAACCGAGCTGTGGCTGATATCGCGCTCGTGCCAAAGAGCTACGTTTTCAAGAGAAGGCGTGACGTATGAGCGTAGTACCCTGCAAAGGCCTGTGATGTTTTCGCTAAGGACTGGGTTGCGCTTGTGTGGCATCGCGCTTGAGCCCTTTTGTCCTGGGCTAAAATACTCCTCCGCCTCATAAACCTCGGTCCTTTGGTAGTGTCTAATGGCAACTGCGATCTTCTCGCAAGTAGAGGCTAGAACTGCGATAGCGCTCACCACATGGGCGTAGCGGTCGCGCTGGATCACTTGATTTGACGCTGGGGCAGCTTTAAGACCTAGCTCCTCGCACGTTAGCTCTTCAAATTCCATCGGAGCGTGGGCTAAATTTCCCATAGCGCCTGAGAGTTTGCCGTAGCTGATCGTTTCTTTTGCGTCTTTGATGAGCTTAAGCGCCCTTGCGATCTCGTCGTACCAGATGGAAAGCACAAGGCCAAAGGTTATCGGCTCGCCGTGGATGCCGTGGCTTCTGCCGACCATAAGCGTATGCTTGTGCTCGTTTGCTCTGTTTTTGACCGCCTGCATAAACTCCTCTACGTCGCTGATGATGAGCTCTAGGCTCTCTTTCATCTGAAGTGCGACGGCTGTATCGATGCAGTCGCTTGAGGTCATGCCATAATGCACGAACCTACTCTCCTCGCCAAGGCTCTCGCTGACGCTTGTTAAAAATGCGATGACATCGTGCTTTGTCGTCTTTTCTATCTCGTCGATGCGAGCCACTTCAAATTTAGCGTTTTTGCAAATTTTCTCACAGTCGCTGTCGCTTATGAAGCCAAGCTTATTCCAAGCTTTAACGGCAGCTTTTTCTACCTTGAGCCAAGCGTCGTATTTTGCTTGTATGCTCCACTTTTCAGCCATCTCTTTGCGTGAGTATCTTTCGACCATTGTTGAACCTTTTGTGTTAGTTTGCTTTTGTCCTGAAAGTATAAATTTGGCTTTTTGAGCCAGAAATCACGTCGTGCAATTTCTCTAAATTTAAGTTTTTATTATATAAAATCCGGGCTGAAATGTCGGTTATACGCTTATAAATTTGGGCTTAAGATAGCTCGCTCATTTTTCAAAGGATCATTTTTGCCCTACGTAAATAAATTTATCATTACTGCAGATCATCAAAAAGCTTACGAAATTTTACTGCAAAATGGCTTTAGCATGAGCCAAACCCAGCGTCTCATCGACAAAGGCAGGCTGATCTGTGGCGGCAGTGTCGTGAGTGAGAAAAATGCCGTTTTGTGCGGTGATGTTTTTTTGATCGACTATGAGGTCAAACCAAAGGGACTAAAGCCGATCTTTGAATGCGAGAGCTTTGCGGTATTTGACAAGCCAAGTGGGGTGCTCAGCCACCCAAATGGCAGGCACTGCGACTACTCGCTAAATGATGAAATTTACACACTTTTTGGGCGAGATGCGAGCGTAGCACATAGGCTGGACTGCGAAACAAGCGGCGTAATAGTCGTTGGCAAAGATAGAAATTCTACGATAAAACTAAAGAAAATCTTTGAAAACAGAGAGGTTTCTAAAAGCTACGTCGCGATGGTGCAAGGCAAGATCGAGCGAGAATTTACGATCGATGCTAAGATGGATCTGGCAAACAACTACGACGATGTGAAAATGCGAATGCAAATTTGTGAAAATGGAAAAAATGCGGTGACTAAAATTTTGCCGATCAGATATTTTGACGATATCGATACGACTTTAGTTCGGGCTATCCCACTCACTGGTAGGCAGCATCAAATTCGCTTGCATTTGTTTCATGTGAAACACAAGATCCTTGGCGAACCACTTTATGGTTTGTCGCGTCCGCAGATCGAGAAAATTTTAGATAAAGAGATGAGCGAGTATGAACGAATAAATTTAACTGGAGCAAAGAGGCTCTTGCTTCACTCGGACGAAATTTCATTTAAATTTGATGAAATTTTTTACACCATAAAAAGCAAATTTGACGCCGAAAGTGAGTTTTATAAATTTGCAAAAAAAGCAAATAATCAAACTATTTAAATTTCAAAAAATCTTTCTAGTAAAAACAATCTATAAAATTTTTCATAATTTTGCTTTTAAATTTGAAACAGAATTTTTATTGAAAAGTAGAATTAGATTTTTAGTGTCGCCGCATTATGAATTAAATTTTGGCAATCGACTTTGCGTTTTTGTTTTTCACTCACAAAATTTCATGCCAAATTTTTAGAATTTATTTTGAAGTTTTATTTTCATCTTTTAAAACTTTAATGATAAGTCCAAGCCCAACACCAGCAACCAGCACTATAAAAATTATCTCGGCGATATCAAGAGCTGTCATTTTTTACTCACGTTAGTTTTATCGTTAGTTGGTTTTTCTTCTGCTGTAGCTGCACTCTTATCGCTAACGTTAGCTCTGAATTTTGAGTTTTCATTTCGCTGTTTTAGCTGTCCGCAAGCCGCACTTATATCAAGCCCTTTGCTCTGTCTGATCGTGCAAGTAACACCATGATCCCTTAGATATTCTTGAAATTTTAGCATGCTAGCAAGCTCAGGCCGTCCAAATTCACTACCTTCATGCGGGTTAAAGTAGATCAAATTTACCTTTGCCTTGATACCATGCAGCAGTTTTACCAGCTTTTTTGCGTCACTAACGCTGTCATTTAGGTCTTTGATAACAAGATACTCAAACATCACACGCTTTCGCATATCGATAGGAAATCCCCTAACAGCGTCCATAACAGCCTCGATATTATACGCCTTATTTATCGGCATCAGGCGGCTTCTAAGCTCGTTAGTAACAGCATGTAGCGATATGGCCAACAAGACACCAAGGTCCATCTCGCCAAGCTTTTTTATCTGACTGCCAAGGCCACTTGTTGAAACAGTTTGGCGGCGTGGCGATATGGCTAGACCCTCATTTAGAGCTAAAATTTTGATCGCTTTACTAACGTTAGCAAGGTTATCAAGTGGCTCACCCATACCCATATAAACGACATTTATGCGCCTCTCGTATGGTATGTTATTTTCTCTTTTTATCCATAAAATTTGCCCTACGATCTCGCCAGCGGTCAAATTTCTAACAAGCCCGCCCTTTGCTGTTAGGCAAAAAGCACAGCCCATTTTGCAGCCAACCTGCGAACTAACACAAACAGTGTAACGAGCATGGCGACTGATCTTGCCATCTTCGTCACTAACCTCCTCTTTCATCGGTAACAAAACGCTCTCTATCTTCAGCCCATCTTTTAGCTCAAAAAGATACTTGATCGAGCCATCACTACTTTGCTCAAATTTCACACATTTTAAAGGATCAAGATAAAATTTCTCAGCCAGATCCTGGCGCATATCTTTTGGCAAATTTAGCATTTGGCTAAATTCTGTTGCATTTTTTTTATATACCCACTCATAAATTTGCGTCGCTCTAAAAGAGGGAGAGACCAGCTCTTTTAACTCTTCGATGCTAAGGTCAAGCAAATTTTTCACATATTTTCCTTTACATATTTTGTTAGTAGCTCTTTGGCCGCAGAGTGATTTTTTATAAAATCAGCATGCGCATTTTCATCACAAAAATTTGTCGCTACGAAAATTCCATAAGCTGGAATTTTAAAAATTTGAGCCACTTTTAGAACAGAAAAAAACTCCATATTTTCTAAAAAATATCCCTTTTCAAACATCTTATAAGCCAAATTTTTATCTGTTGTTATAAAATTTGATGAATTTGTTTTGATAGTTCCACGTGAAACGATAGAAGAAATTTCACACTCGATAGGCGAATAAGATCTATTTTCTATGCTAGAAATTTCAACATTTGTCCCAACCGAGCTTTCATAAATTTGCAAAATTTCACCATCTTTATATAGACCTGCCGAGCCAACAAAAATTATCTTTTCTGGCATCTGGTATAAATTTTGATCAGGATTTTTTGACAAATTTTGGCTTAGATTTTGCAGCTCTGGGTTTGATGAGTTTGCAAATTTAGCCTCGATCTTTGCAAGGTAGTGAGGGTCAATATTTTTTAAATTTACACTCTTTTCATCTGCTCCCACGCATGATCTTTTTTGCAAAAACTTTGTCAAATTTATCGCCATATCGACTAGCCCCACACCCATCGGCAAGGCAAAAGGAAACACTTCATTTCGTCCCGCACTTATTATTATACTCTCCATTTAACTCTTTTCAAATTTTCTTTAATGGTATCAAAATAGTAGTAAATTTAAAACTAAATTCAAAAATTTAGTACGAAAATAAAATTACAATAAATTTTAAGCAATTTTTTATGGGGGGGGATAGAATACGGGTAAAAATTTACAAGATGTAAAAAATGGATAAATATGAGAGTTGTTTGCAAAAATCCTTAGTCTCGTTAATAGCTTTTTTAAGCGCCGTTATGTTTGATGGCGGTGCTTTGATACATCTAAGGATTTTAGCAGCTATATCAATACCATTTTATGGGATTATTTTATATAGACTAGATAAACTCTCTGAAAACCCTGACGGTAGCCACAAATATTCTGCTTGGGGGATTATTATAAGGGTAACTTTTGGTTTCCTTGCTGGTCCAGCTATAAATTGTGTGATAAAAAATTGCTTTTAAGGAGAAAAGATGAAAATCTTAAATTTTAGTAAAGTTGTCATTGGTTTAACGATAGTCAGTTCGCTTACTTTTGCAAGTAATAACTTAAATTTTAGTCAAGAAGAACTAAGAGAATTGGGAAAAAGCTGCAAAAATGCCAATACTACTTTTTTAACTGGCTATGGTACGATGTATCATTATGGTTTAGGGCAAGAAAAGGATATTATAAAAGCCATAAGATTATATCAAAAAAGTTGTGATTGCAATGAATATGAAGCTTGCAATAATCTCGGAACGATATACGAAGGAGAAGATGGTATAAAAAAAGATTATAAGAAAGCAAGAGAGTTATACAAAAAAGCTTGCGATGGTGACTATGCACTAGGATGCTATAATCTTGGAAATATATATTATGATGGAAAGGGTGTAAAACAAGATATAGGAAAAGGGGCTATGTATTTTAAAGAAAGTTGCGATACTGGTAATAATTGGTCTGGATGTTATAATTTTGCCGTAATTGCTGGAAAGAATGGCGACCATTACAAAGCAAAAGAGTATTTTGTAAAAGCTTGCAGTTTAGGAAAAAACGATCTTTCAGCACAAATTACTCCAGAAAGGAAAGAAGCGTTGCGAAAAGCTTGCAATTATTAATCTTTTAGCCGCTTTTGTGGCTAAAAACTATAATCTTACTTCAACACCTTGCCCTCTTAAATATGCCTTTAACACCCTAATCTCGATCTCGCCAAAGTGAAATATCGAAGCAGCAAGACACGCATCAGCCCCAGCTTCAAAAGCCTCTTTAAAGTGCTCCATCTTCCCAGCACCACCACTTGCGATAGTCGGTATAGAAAGCGCGCTAAATATCTTTGTTAGCTCCAGACTAAAGCCCTGCTTGACACCGTCGTTATCCATAGATGTTAGTAATATCTCCCCTGCTCCGCGCAACTCAACCTCTTTTGCCCAAGAAAAGGCATCTTTTTTAGTATCGATCCTGCCACCATTTATAAAAACGCTATAACCATTTTCGATCTTTTTAGCGTCGATCGCCACAACGACACATTGCGAGCCAAATTTCTTAGCCGCTTCGTCGATCAAATTTGGATCTTTTATCGCCGATGAGTTTAGGCTCACCTTGTCGCAGCCCGCATTCAAAAGGCGAGAGATATCATCGATCGTGCGTATGCCACCGCCAACGGTTAGGGGTATAAAAAGCTTACTTGCGACCTTTTTTACCACATCAACTATCGTATCACGGCCAAGGTGAGAGGCTGTGATATCCAAAAAGCACAGCTCGTCAGCACCCTCGTCGTTGTATCTTTTAGCTATCTCGACTGGGTCTCCAGCATCGACAAGTCCAACAAAATTTACACCTTTTACGACCCTGCCGTCTTTTACGTCGAGGCATGGGATTATTCGTTTTGCGAAATGATTCAAATTTATCCTTTGTCTATCTTTCTAGCTGCCACCTCAAAGTAGGGCAAACTAGCCCAATTTTCTCTGTTTCCAACTATATAAATAACCTCTTTTGCTCTTGTTAGCGCCACGTTTAGCAGATTTGGCTTGCTAGCAGCCCATGCTCTAGCGCCCTTTGTAGCTCCGCCTAACACAAATACGATAATATCAGCCTCTTTACCCTGCATAGTGTGGATAGTGCCAGCACCTTTTAAATTTCTACAAACATCTTTAAATGGCGTTATTATCCTGATGTTATTTTTTTCATTAGCTAGCTCGCCTGCCAAGAGCTCTTTAACCACCTCACCCTCGGCTTTGTTGTAGTTTCCTATCCACTCCTCGCTTCTAACATCTATCCACTTTGTTTGCACGTTAGTGTTTGCAAATTTACTAGCCGCGCTTCTACCAAGTATCATCATATCATCATAGGTAGTCTCGTTTGATATCTCAAACATAGGGTTGGCGCACCTTCTATGCACGATCAGTGGCGAGCCGACCCAGATACTCTCACCGCTACCTTTTATATATGTGCCGATATTCTGCGCCTTGTCGGCTCTTAGTTGCACAGAGGATCTAAGCAAGTTAAACTCCTCTTTTGCCTCACAGTAGCTAAGTATCGCGTTATTTAAACTAACTGGCAACGTTACGACAGGCTCAAGTTGAAGTGGGTCGCCAACCACCACAGCCATCTTTGAGCGAAGCAAGGCGCCTAACGCGTTAGTTAAATTTGCCTGCCCTGCTTCGTCTATCAAAAGCATGCCTATATCGCCATTTAAAAGGTCTTTAAAGGTGTTATTAAACGAGGCAAAAGTCGAGCTAACAACTGGCGTTAGCAAGAAGAGACCCTTGATGATCTCACGTCTATGCTTTGCCTCTAAGCCGTTTTTCTCAGCCATCTTTTCATCGTTAAAAATAACGCTAAGGGCACGTAAATTTGTCCTGACAGCCTCTTTACAAGCAAAAATGGCAGCTTTGTGCAAATTTAGCGCCTCTTTAAAAAGCTCTATCCTAGCCTTAAAAAGCTTTGTCTTATGAAATTTCTGGTCTATGCCAAATTCCATCATAAATGGCATACTCTTTTGCATTTCGTCATTACTCTCGCTAAAGCTGCCGTTTAGAAAGATATCTAGCTCCTCGCTCCTGCCAAGTATCTTTTGGCGTCTAGCAAAGTCACTTTGCAGCCTTTTGTAAAGATTTATCTTAGTACCAAGCTCTGCTACCCTGCTCTCAAGCCCTGCTATCTCGCTTTTTAGCTCATTTAGCCTTGCCTCGTTTTTCTCTTTGCTCTCGCCATTTTGCTTGCTAGCTTTTAAATTTTGCTCGGCTATCTGGCGGTTTATCTCGCCGACCTTTAGCGCCTCGTCATTATACTTTTCAAAGGCCTCTGTCTTAAAAATTTGCTGAAAGGCAAAAAAGGCTGGCTTTTGCGGTAAATTTAGATAGTCCTGCAAGGCCTCATTTTGACTAACAAGCCTTGTTAGCTCCTCTGCCTCCGCCTTTTTGTCCCCCAGCTTAGCCAAAATTTCATCATGCTCGTTCTCTAAAGGCTCTAAAAGCTCCTCTATCTGCTTGGCCGAGTAGTAGCTCTCAAGCCTCCTATCTACATCAGCCAGCTCGCTATTTAGGCTCTTTAGCTCCTCTTCTTTGATCCTGATCTCACTAAAAAGTAAATTTACCTCGTGAAGTGCAAGATTAAATTTCTCCTTCGCCACGTCAAAGTCATCTACGCCCTCGCCTACTACAAGGTACTTGCCAAGCCCCATCAAAAAGCCATCTTGCTCCAAAAACTCGCCGTATTCGCTTGCGATCTTGTCAAACTGGCTGTGAGTTGGCTCGATCTTTACGCCATTAATTGCATTAAAAACAAAATTTGACTTATTTTGCTTTGAACCAAGTGCCACACAAAATAGCCCCCATGCTGGCTTTGAGATAAAGGACTTCTCGCCAAATTCACTCTTTTCATCAGCAGAGAGCAGCCTTGTGGCTATAAATTTAAAATAATCAATCTCGCCCGCATAATCCCCTATGCTCTTTAACTGGCTTAGCTCCTTACTCAAAATTTCAACTGCGCCGTTATTACAAGAGCTAACGACCATCTCGTAGCCTTGCAGCTCGTCATTTAGCCTAAAATAAAGCGCCTTTTCATCGCTGTCATAAACTGGCTCGAAGATATCATGCCTGCTCATTTGCGCAAGCTTTATCGCCCTAAGCGTCACCACTTCAGCCATCACGTCCTTTAAAAGCGTCGTTTTGCCAGTGCCTGGAGCGCCATTTACACTATAAATCCCGCCATTTCCATCTTTAAATTTCTCTATGATGTTGTTTAGCGCCATTTGCTGTGAGAAATTTAAGGCAAAATCACTCGCAAAGGCCGATCTAGGGTAGCGCTCAGCCTTAAAAAAGTCCCTAACCGCCCTTTGATTTAGCTCATCTCTAACGTCAAGCCGCTCAAATTTATTCTCACTGCCCTCGTCTAAAAACTGATCCGTTAGCTCGTGCGTCCTGCCTGACTCGTAAAATTTGATAAGTAAATTTATATCATCTATAAAAAAGCTATTTAAAAGGGCGTCGTTCTCTTTAAAATTTGGATCAACTATCCTTACTTCAAGCCTGATCACATCTTTACAAAATGGCGTCTTTAGCGAGCTTTTTAGCTCCTCATGCACCGCTTTTACATACTCGCTAAGCCGCATTTTCTCTTTGTGGATAGAAATTTTATCCTTGATGTGCTCGCACTCTTTGTTAAAGTCATTTTGGCTGATCTCTTTTAGGCGGTTTAGGCGCACCATAGCCCAAGGAGCCGTTGGGATAAAGAGCTCATTTGTTGAGTTTGGCGTGAAAAATGGGCTTAGCTCATCATCTAAATTTGCATCTTTTAAAGCAAAATTTTGCTCATTTTTGCAAAATACTAGATCGCCAGAGAGCTTAAGCTTATAACAAAATGCCTTTTCAAAGCTCATTTGTTCAGAGCGCAGTTCCTCTAAAATTTGCTCTTTTTCAAATTTCACCTTTGCTAGCTTTGATATCGCAAGGGCGAGCAAGTCAGTCTCAAAAATGCCACCATAAATCGAAATTTCTACACCATTTTTTAAAAGCGACCTATCAAACGCTCTTAAAATTTGCATAAATTTCTCATCGAAATTTGCGATCTCAAGGTCCATTGATTTTTTAAATTTGCTATTTGTCTTTTTTGGCTCGTCTAAGGTTTTTGGCTCTAAATATTGTGATAATAAAAAGTATTTTAAGGTATTTGCCCTACTCAAATTTGCGCCTTATTTTGTTGTTATTTAGTGATTATAGTCCATTTTATATATGATTAAACTAAACTTGTAATCATTGTATAAGTAATTTTTGGCTAATATCGCGGCTATGATAAAGGCAAAAAAGCACTTTGGACAGAATTTTTTACAAGACAAAGCGACACTAGATAAGATCATCCAAGCGATACCCAAGGACGTAGCAAACGTCGTTGAGATTGGGCCTGGCTTAGGTGATTTGACATTTAGACTTTTGCAAATTTACAAGACGACCTCTTTTGAGATAGATTGTGAGCTATTTCAAATTTTAAAGGTCAAATTTGCAAATGAGATCCAAAATGGACAATTAAAACTTTTTTGTAAAGATGCTTTAGAGCAGTGGCAAGAAGAGGGCGGACTAAGTAGCGAGAACTACTTTTTGGTCGCAAATTTGCCCTATTACGTTGCTACGAAGATGATACTAAATGCGATAGATGACGAAAAATGCCTTGGGCTTATTGTGATGATACAAAAAGAGGTTGCTCTTAAATTTAGTGCAAAGAGCAGGGATAAAGAATTTAGCGCTTTATCGATCCTCGCTTCACTGCAAGGCAGGTGTGAGCTTTTGTTTGACGTGGATGCAAAACTTTTTAATCCACCTCCAAAGGTCACATCTTCAGTCATCAAACTACAAAAAACAAAAAAGATTTTTGGCAAAGACGGGATATTCAAAGATGCAAAACAATACGAGGCTTTTAAAGCATTTTTAAGAGCTGCGTTTGCTTCGCCAAGAAAGACGCTTTTGAAAAATTTATCCACAAATTTTGACAAAAAGGCGTTAGAAGAAATTTTTGAAGACCTAGGCTTAGCTCAAAATTTACGTCCACACGAGCTAGATGTCGATTCTTATCTAAAAGTATTTGAAAGATTAAAGGAAGATAATGAACGACAAAAACGAAGAGAAAGTTGTAACTAACCAAAGCAAAAACAACAAAAGACGAAGATTTAGACCAAAAAATAAGCCAAAACAAGAGGGCGAAACTACCGAGCAAACCTCACTAGCAAGCAAAAGCGTGATAGATAACTTCTTTGCAGCAGAGCAAGCTGAAAATGAAGCGCATGCCGAGCCAAAGAGTCAAAATCCTCGCCCAAAAAAGCAAAGAAACAATAAAAATCAAAACAAAAATGGCGAAAATAATAAGCCAAAAGAGCAAAAACAGCAAAAAGAAAAACCAAAACAAGAGCCAAAAGCTGAAGCTAAAAACGAGACAAAAGAGCAAAAAGAGAAGCCCAAAAAGGCTAAAAAACCAAAGAAAAATTTGCCTGCAAAGCTAAATGGCAACGAGCAGTGGCAGCAAGACATCGCAAGCGCGATGGAGGCGAACAAAGCCACTCACGAGCTAAGACTTGAGCCACTAAAATATCTAAATTCAAGCGAGCATAAAATTCGCATAACTCCACTTGGCGGTCTTGGTGAGATCGGCGGCAATATGACGGTCTTTGAAACAGAAACTAGCGCCATCATCGTTGATATCGGCATGAGCTTTCCAAGCGAGAGCATGCACGGCGTGGATATCCTCATCCCAGACTTCGACTACGTTCGCAAGATAAAAGATAAGATAAAAGGTGTCATCATCACTCACGCGCATGAAGATCACATCGGCGCGGTGCCTTATTTTTACAAAGAGTTTAAATTTCCTATCTACGCCACACCGCTTCCACTTGGCATGATAAATAATAAATTTGAAGAGCACGGACTAAAGCAAGAGCGCTCACTCTTTAGATCAGTCGAAAAAAGAAAACCATATCTCATAGGCGACTTTGAGGTCGAGTGGATACATATAACCCACTCTATCATCGACGCCTCAGCACTTGCGATCACGACAAAGGCTGGCACGATCATCCACACAGGCGACTTCAAGATAGATCATACGCCGATAGATGGCTACCCAACAGACCTTGGCAGACTAGCGTATTATGGTGAGCGTGGCGTGCTTTGTCTATTAAGCGATAGCACAAACAGCTACAAAGAGGGCTTTACGAAGAGCGAAAGTAGCGTTGGCAAGACCTTTGACGCGATATTTTCAAAGGCAAAAGGCCGCGTCATAATGAGCACATTTAGCTCAAACATCCACCGCGTCTATCAAGCGATCGAGTGGGGTTTAAAATACAACCGCAAAGTCTGTGTCATCGGCAGATCAATGGAGAGAAATTTATACACTGCTATGGAGCTTGGCTACATCAAACTTGATAAGAAAATTTTTATCGATGCAAACGAGGTTGGTAAATTTAAAGATGACGAAGTGCTTATCGTCACTACTGGCTCTCAGGGCGAGACCATGAGCGCACTTTACCGCATGGCGACAGATGAACACAAATATATAAAGATAAAGCCGACCGATCAGATAATCATCAGCTCAAAAGCGATCCCAGGCAACGAAAACAGCGTCTCAACGGTGCTAAATTTCTTACTAAAATCAGGCGCGAGCGTCGCTTACCAAGACTTTAGCGAGATCCACGTCAGCGGTCACGCAGCGCAAGAAGAGCAAAAGCTGATGCTTCGCCTCATAAAACCAAAATTTTTCTTGCCAGTGCATGGCGAGTACAACCACATCGCAAAGCACAAAGAGACGGCCATTAGCTGTGGTGTGGATGAGAGAAATATCTATCTAATGAGCGACGGCGATCAGATGGAGGTTTGCCAAAAATACCTAAAACGTGTAAAAACAGTAAAAACTGGCAAAGTCTTCATAGACAATCAAATAAATAAACAAATCGCAGACGACGTCGTCATCGACAGACAAAACCTAGCTGAAGCAGGCGTCGTCATGATAATCGCTCAAATTTCACGTCACGGCGCAAAACTCATCAACAAACCTCGCGTTATCAGCTACGGCCTTGTGGGCGACAAGCAAGACGCTGAGTTTAGAAAAGAGATGGAGGGCGTGCTGGAGCAATATCTAAGCAACGTCAAAGAGGAGCTTTTGAAAGATAGCAGACTACTCGAGTCACAAGTGCGCCAAGTGATCAGAAAGCACATATTTAGAAAGGTCAAAAAGTACCCAACTATCGTGCCGATCATCTATCTAATGTAAGGAAAATTTATGCAAAAAGCCAATCAAATCGCCGCTGAAGTCCTAGAGATAGAAGCAAATGAGCTTTTAAGACACGCTAAAAGCGTAGAGTTAGAAGATGCTGTAAATTTGATATTTAATGCAAAGGGCAAAGTCATAGTAACAGGTGTGGGCAAGAGCGGTCACGTGGGCGCAAAGATCGCTGCTACGCTTGCAAGCACTGGCACGCCAAGCTTTTTCTTACATCCGACAGAGGCCATGCATGGCGACCTTGGTATGATAGAAAAAGACGACATCTTGTTAGCCATTAGTTTTAGTGGTGAGAGCGATGAGCTTATCAAAATTTTGCCTCATGTAAAGCGCTTTGGCGTAAAAATCGTCGCCATGGCAAGAAGCAAGACAAGCTCACTTGGTAAATTTAGCGACGCTTTTATAGATATAAATGTAGAGAAAGAGGCGTGCCCACTAAATGCCGCCCCAACAGCATCAACCACACTAACGTTAGCTCTTGGCGATGCGTTAGCTGTTTGCTTGATGCAAAAGCGTGGCTTTAAAAAAGAGGACTTTGCAAATTTTCATCCAGGTGGTAGCCTTGGCAAGAGGCTATTTTTGAAGGTCAAAGATGTGATGAGAAGCGAAAATTTACCAATAGTCCGCTGGAATGCAAGCCTAAAAAGCGCCATCGATACTATGACACATGGCAAGCTTGGCACTGTTCTCATCGTCGATAAAGATGGCGTGCTAGACGCTCTTTTAAGTGACGGCGATCTTAGGCGCGCGCTTATGAGAGAGGACTTTGACCTAGAAGAGCCAGCGATGAAATTTGCAACACTGCATCCAAAAGAGATAAATGACAAAGAGATGTTAGCCGTAGATGCGTTAGCTTTAATAGAAAAGTATAAAATTCAGATTCTAGCTGTCGTAGAAAATGGCGTGCCTGTGGGCGTTTTACACATCCACGACCTTGCAAATTTAGGACTATAAAATGGAAAAAACAAGACTAAATAAATTTATCTCACATAACACAAACTACTCACGCCGTGAGGCAGATGAGCTGATAAAAGCTGGCAAGGTTAGCATAGCAGGACGTGTGGTTAGCGACCTTGCTACAAGCGTGGATGAAGATGACAAAGTGCGCATAAATGGCCGTTTGATAAAGCTAAAGAAGGAATTTACCGTTATCGTTTATCACAAACAAAAGGGTGAGCTAGTTAGCAAGAAAGATGACCGCGGACGAAAGACGATATATGACACATTAGACAAGAAATTTGCCAAATTTGTTAGCGTAGGGCGCTTAGACTACGCAAGCGAGGGGCTACTTTTACTAACTGACGCCCCAGCGATCGCCACAGCGCTCATGAATAGCGACTTAGAGCGCGAATACTACCTAAAAGTAAAAGGCGAGGTGACAAAAGAGGTGATAGATGCGATGACAAATGGCTTTTTCGCCAAGGATGCCACCAAAGGCGCTCACGCAAAAACAACTATAAAATCAATGGAATTTAAGCCATTTCTAGCCTACAAAGTCTTTGGCTCAAGCGGTGGTTACACAAAACTAAAGGTCATCATCAACGAGGGTCAAAACAGGGAGCTACGCCGATTTTTTGGTTACTTTGACCTTGAAGTGATGGATCTAAAACGTGTTAGCTTTGGACGCGTTAGCCTTGATATGCTAAAGCCTGGTAAATGGCGCTACTTTGAAAATAGCGAATATGAAGACCTAAGAGACTTTTTGAAAGTTAATAACGTTAGATACTAACATCAGGCTTGTTTCTATAATAAAGAGGCAAGCCAGATATGTTTCTGCAAATGCACACCAAAATCACAAAATTTTATTAAATGACGTATAAATTTGCCTTGCGTATCCACTAAAAGATAAATGGATAATTAACAATAATCTAAGGTTTAAAAGGACAAAATATCTTTTAAGAAATTTATAAAAAATGGAGTAAAAATGAAAAAGATTGTGTTTTTATCTATGTTTTTATTAACTATTGGATTTTCACAGGATCTTTTTGAACCCGGACTTGAAGCTTACAAGAAAGGTGATTACGGTAAAGCGGCTGAGTTGTTTGAGAAAGCATGTAGTAATGGAAATACCATTGCATGCTCTGCCGCTGGAGTGTTATATGAGAATGGGCAAGGCGTAAAACAAGACTATCACAAAGCAATCAAATTGTATGAAAAAGATTGTTATGGTGAACAAGCTAGTGGTTGTACCAATTTAGGAATTTTAATAGCAGAGGGAAAAGGAACAAGACAAGACTATCACAAAGCAGAGGAGATATTCAGAAAAGGTTGTGATAACAAAGATGCTGACAGTTGTAATAATTTAGGAGTTTTTTATGAGAACGGACAAGGTGTAAAACAAGACTATAGCAAAGCTGCAGAGATATACAAAAAGGCTTGCGAGTATAACAATGCAAATTGTCTTAATTTAGGAAATTTATACAAAAATGGCAAAGGATTAAAACAAGACTATTATAAAGCAATTAAACTATATGAAATGGCTTGTGATGGTGGAAATGCCATTAGCTGCACTCTTGCTGGTATTTTATATGAAAAAGGACAAGGGGTAGGGCGAGATTACCATATAGCAAAAGAATTATTTGGGAAGGCTTGTGATTTAGGTCTTCAACCAGGATGTGATTTTTACAAGAAACTAAATGAAAAAGGCTTTTAATACCCAAAAACAACCTAGTAAGCTCTATAAATTTAGAGCTCAGGCAAATTTATATCTTATTTTCTGAAAGTAGGATGTTTATATATGGATTTAGCAGTGTTTCGCCGCAACAAAGGGACAAGCCAAATTTATAAAGATGAAGAAGAGATGAAAAAGATTATTCTTTTATCCATGATCTTGCTAACTACTAGCTTCTCTAAGGATCTTTTTGAGCTTGGGCTTGAGGCTTATAATAAAGGCGAGTTTGATGAAGCTGCCAAACAATGGCAAAGAGGTTGTAATGATGGTAATATTGATAGTTGCACTAATTTAGGAACTTTATATGAAAACGGTCAAGGTGTGGCGCAGGACTATAATAAAGCAGCCGCCTTGTATAAACACGCTTGTGATAGTAAAGATGCTATTGGTTGCTATAATCTAGGTAATTTTTATGAAAGAGGACAAGGGGTAGAGCAGGACTATACCAAAGCTATCAAACTATACGAAAAAGCTTGCGATGGCAATATCGCCCAAGCCTACCACAATTTGGGAGTTTTATATGTAAATGGTCTGGGTGTAGAGCAAGACTATTATAAGGCAGCTCAATTATGGCAAAAAGCTTGCAGTGACAAATATAGCACTAGCTGTTACAATTTAGGGATTTTATACAATATTGGTCAAGGTGTAAAACAAGACTATTATAAAGCAGCCGATCTATACAAACAAGCTTGTGACGATGGAGTTAATGATAGTTGCTCTAATTTAGGAATTTTATATGAAAACGGTCAAGGTGTAGAGCAAGACTACAGTAAATCCCTAGAATTATATGAAAAAGCTTGCAATAATGGATACAATCGCGGTTGTTTTAATTTAGGAGCTTTTTATCTAAAAGGCAAAGGCGCAAAACAAGACTACCACATAGCAAAAGAATATTTTTATAAAGCTTGCGAATTAGGGCTTCAACCAGGGTGTGACGTTTATAAAAAGTTAAACGAAAAAGGCCTTTAATACTAAAAATAATCCAACAGGGTTCTAGCAAATTTAGAGCTTCATAAATTTATATCTTATTTTCTGAAAGTAGGATATTTATGTATGGATTTAGCAGCGTTTCGCCGCGTGCTGCGTAGAGCAAGACCTCTTTAAAGTAGTTGTCGTTTATGCCGTAAGTGTGAAACTCATACGCCCCTATGCCGTATCCCATCGGCGTGATATCGACCCTCGAGTACCAGGCATCTTGCGCTGGGATGTAGCGGTTTGTATCTCTTGAGTAGACAAATAGCTTGATCTTATCTTTGCTCTTTTGCGCCATATACCAAATGAAAGAATTTGTGATGTCATTAAAAAAGTAGATGTCGCCATTTGGCATGATGGCCTGAGCCGTGTCGTTGTTATCAGCGATGAGCGTCCTGCTCTCATAACATATATATTTATTGGGCGTGAGCACCTCGATCGGCTCTGATTTGTCACTATGTGAAACTAAAATTTTATCATCACTTATGTCGGCATTATAGGCGAGCACGGCTAAGACTAGAGCTAACAAACAAAGAGAAAAAACTTGCTTTATCAAAATAAAAATCCTCTTAACAAATAGTATTTGAGCACGTAAAGCGAGCATATCAGCACGCAAACACTTAGCCAGATCGATGAAAATTTAAGCTTGTGCGAGTAGTTTGTCTTTGTGATGATCTCCACAAGATATGGCATAAGGCCGTAAAAAACGCCCAAAAACAAACTGCCCCAGATAAGGTAACCAACGTAAAAATAGTCGCTTCTTAGCATGCAGTATGGGCACTTGTGATTTGGCTGCTCATAAACATAAAGCCCAAAAAAGTAGTTGATAGCGTAGTAACTAAGCACCAAAAATAGCAAATTTGCCACAAAGCTCGCCATGCTTTGCTTTAAGAAATTTAGCGCCAAAATGACAAAAAATAGCACGAAAAAGGCGCTCACTAAGCCAAAATTTGTATAGCCAAATGGCAGCTTTGGAGCTTGAAAAGTGACCGAGCAGCAAAAGACTGGCACTTTTAGTGGGATGTTATAAAAAAACGAAATTTCTATGCCAAGCTCGACTAATATCATCACAAAAAGGCAGATGAAAATGGCATATTTTTTCTTTATATATGGGAAATTTAGAGCCTGCAAGTCGAGTTTGTTTATAACCAGCCAGATGCCAAGCCCAAATATCAGCAAAATTTTAGTGAGCATCAAGATGCCACCAAATTTATTTGAGCCGATCACGCCAGCTGAGCACATAGCCCCTGGCACGATGTCAGAGAGCTCGTTTAGACAAAGTGCGAAAAATATAAACAAAACGATCTTTGTGCAGACACTAAAGAGCAAGATCGTATTTACAAGGTAGTTTTGCTTTTCAAGTGAGTATTGAAGCGATGTTAGCGCGTTATAGTCCCACGACTTCACGATCCTAACGACATAAAATAGCGAAATACTCATCAAAACTAACAGCACAAACTCCGCTAACAAAAAGGCGATAACGGCGTTTGATAAAAATACGCTCATACTATCTCTCCGTTTTGCAAACTTACAACCCTATCTGTAGCGCCCAGCTCGTCAAAAATGCTATCGTGAGTGGCGACTATGACGCTTTTTTTAAGCGCTTTAAATGACTCTAGCAATCCTAAAAATGCACGCGCATTTTGCCTATCTAAATTTGCCGTTGGCTCATCAGCCAAAATGATATCAGCGTCCATTGATAAAGCCCTAGCCACCGCACATCTTTGACGCTCACCACCGCTTAAATTTGATACATTTTCATCTCTTTTGTGTGAGATATTTGCGAGCTCAAGAGCCTTTTTTATCATCTCGTCACGCACGTTTGCTTTGAAATTTGTTAGAGCAAACGGAGCTAACAAATTTTCATAGACGCTTAAGCCCTCGATGAGGTTAAAATTTTGAAAGACAAGCCCAAGCCTTTTGTGTCTAAACTCAGAGCAAAATGCGTCAGGCAGCTTTGCGATGTTAGTGCCGTCTATCAAAATTTCTCCGCTAGTTGGCTTTTGAAGTAGGGCTATGAGTGAGAGCAGGGTGCTTTTACCGCTTCCGCTAACGCCTTTTAGTATCACTAACTCGCCGTTATTAACGTCTAAATTTATATCTTTTAGAGCGCAAAACTCGTTTTGTTTGCCTTGGTTATAGACTAGGCTAACGCCTCTTATATTTATCATTTTAGCCCCTCATTTATGTCACCACACGCCACACGCCACGACGGGATAAGCACGAATGCCAAAAATGGTATGACGCCAAAGACAAAGATCAAAAAGAGCTTATCAAACTCCAAAATAGGCGTGAAATTTGTAAAATTTAAAAGCTCATCGCCTAAAAATATCCCCTTTAAAAAGGGAGCATTTAGAACAAACACAAAGAGGTAAGCTAACATAACTCCAAGCAAAAAAGCGCTAACGCTAACGATGAAATTTTGTATAAATTTTAAAAAAATGATCTCTTTTATACTAAAGCCGATGCTTCGCAAAATGGCTATCTCACGCTTTTTACTGCCGTAAGCAAGTGAAATTTGGTTTTTAAGCAGCACGAAAAAAATGAGCATAACGCTAACATAAATGCTCATAAAAATTCCGCCCTTATAGTAGTAAAGATGCCTAATGTTTGCCACCTCATCTTCTATACTAATGGCAAATGAGTTTGGATATAAATTTTCTATTTTTAAGGCCACTTGACTGATCTCTTCGCTATTTGGCACATCGACATAGAGCTTTGTATATTCTTCATCTTTTAAATTTAAGATAGCTCTTAGCGTTTTTGGATGCAAAAATATGGCGTTATTTGTGATAAGAGCGCTTTGTTTTGGCATGGTTTTTAATATCTTTACTGGTATCATGCGCTCTTCAGTTAAGAAGTTAAAGCTCTCATCGTAGTAAAGCTCGTTCATAGCAGCTTTTACGCCCTCGCCAACGATCATCTCATCTTCTTTCAAACTATCATCCTCATATAGATGAAACCAGACGCGCTTTTGCACGAAGTAGTACTCTCCCTCCGCCACACCTCTAACATCGGCCACGCCATCGATCTTTGAGATATCGTAGATGTAGCCAGGGTGCATGAGATCTCTTTTACCAGCACGAAAGGCACTAACAACGATGCTTGATCTATCTTTTACTAAGCTTATAAGATCATGCTGGATCGAGCCAGAGATGAAAAGCACCGAGCTTAGCACAAAGATAATGAGCGCAAATAGACAAAAGCTAAAGAGATGGTCCTTTTTGTCTTTAAAAAGCAAGATCACGGCGTAGTTTATGAAATTTCTACTTATCATAGACAAAGCCCTTTTGCTCTTTTAGGCTAAAGCTAGAAGCTAAATTTGCCCTTGTTATCTTTGAAATTTCTCTTAGCTCATCTTGCTTTGCTTTGTGGTCAAAGCTAAGGTAGTGCGCCGCTAAAAGCGTATATGATAGCCCAAAAAATAACGCCAAAAATGCTAGAAATTTCACTTTATTTACCGATAAATGTCTTTATCTCGTCAAATTTTATGACACCTTTGCCAGCGTGATCTTTCATAAAGCTATTTGCCTTTGCTTCGTCTTTAAACGGGATAAACTCCTCGCCCATCGGTCCAAAAACGTTTGAGCCATGCACGTAAAACGCATCTTTTGCATCAAGCTTTTCAAGCGTGTAATAATCACTCACATAAGCCTCTTTCGCCATCTCATCAGCAAAGTAAAAGTGCGCCATATCTTTTACGCCATCAAAGTAATAATCCTTGCCACCAGCCTTTATAAGTGTTGCCCACTGCTTGTTTTTTATAGGCATGCCACACACTGCACATCTTGCATCCTTTGGTAGCTCGATGCGCTCTTTTGCCCCTTTATAGGCGTTTATATTTGCTTCACTCGTCAAATTTCCAGCCCACAAGGCAAAAACCGCACTAAGCAACAAAGCTATAAATTTCATCTTATCTCCTTTAGTTTCTCTTTTTCTAACTCGCCCTTTTCATAGAGCTTTTTTAACATCTCATCATCAAAGTCTATCTCGTAGTAGCCCTTTACAAACTCGCTAAATTTATCAAACTCATCAAATGCATACCCAAGCAGCCAGCGTCCGCCGTTATTACCACCGACTAAATTTTGATGCTCCGCCCCGTCATACCAGATAAAAAAGGTCGTCTGTTCTATCTCATCTGGCAAGAAATAAGAGCGAAATTTAGCAGCCTCGCCACTATAAATTTGCTCTACCACGCTTTTATCTGCCATGCTTAGCGCATTTAGCTCATTTTCATGGTCAAACCCTCTAACAAGCACCGCCTCACGCGTAAATATCACATCAAGTAGATCGCCCTGCCCGTTATCTACCACGTATCTTAGGCTATTTTCATCCTCTTTTTTAGAAATGAGCCGTAGATACTCTTCATCTGGTTCTAGCATGGCGCTATCTAGCAGATAAAGTGCCTCTAGGCTTGCCTCTTTATTGCCCCAGTTTTTAAAACTCATCAATTCTTTCCTAAAATTTCTAAATTCTCGCACGCCTCTTTTAAGCCATTTTTGCAGCTTTTAGTGAAAATTTCACGTGCTTTTCCTACGTCCTCTTTTACGCCTTTGCCCTCAGCTAGCATGATAGCGTAGTTGTTGCAGCCCTTTTCATAGGCGTATATGCACGCTTGCTCGTAAAGTTTTGTCGCTTTTGTTAAATTTTGTTCAACCCCTTGCCCATAAACATATAAAAAGCCTAGGTTATCACACCCTATGCCAGCTTCGTTTGCGCAGGCCATCTCGTAGTATGTTTTGGCTTTTGCGTAGTCTTTCTCGGCGCCCTCGGCCTGAGCGTATAAGTAGCCAAGGTTGCTACATCCCATGCCGTCCCCTGCTTTGCAAGCCTTTTCATAAAGCTCTTTTGCCTTTTTTAGATCTTTTCTCACGCCAGTGCCATTTGCATAGAGCAAGCCAAGCTCCGTGCAGCCCTCGTTGTCACTGCATGCTTTTTCGTAAAATTTAACTGCTTTTTCGAGGTCTTTTTCTACGCCTTTGCCATTTTCATAGACGTAGCCAAGGTTGCTACAAGCCATAGAGAAATTTTGATCGCAAGCCTTTTCATAAAGCATAGCCGCCTTTGCCTCGTCCTTTTTGACGTTGCCGTCCCCTCTGCTGTAAAGCACAGCTAGGTTGTAGCAGCCTGATGCCTTTTTCTCTTTGTCGCAAGCATCTTCATAAATTTGCGCTAGTTTGTTATGATCGTCTTTTGCGCTTAAAGCCTCTTTGATGTAGCCAGCATTTAAAACGCACAAACTAGCAGCCAATAAAACCAAACTCTTCATCACATCTCCTAAACTACTTTTATATCTCTGCCGCGGTAGGCTAGGGCGATTAGCAAGGCAAGAGCTGCCAAGATCAAATATATTAGCCCAGAAACGCCAAAGCTTTCGCCATTTGCGTATGAGTGAAGCCCGCTAAGGTAGAAATTTACTCCAAAATATGTAAAAAGCACCGAAGCAAATGATAGCACGCTAGCCGTTAAAAAGGCAAAAACGCCCCTAAGCTTTGGTATAAACCTTAAGTGAAGCACTATGGCATAGACGATGATCGTTATATATGACCAGCTCTCTTTGCTGTCCCAGCCCCAGTATCTGCCCCAGCTCTCGTTCGCCCAGACGCCACCAAGGAAATTTCCGATCGTTAGCAGACTAAGTCCTATGATAAGGCTTAGCTCGTCGGTAGCGGCGAGGTATCTTATCTGTTCGCTAAGTTTTTGCTCGTTTTTCTCATTTTTTAGTGCCATTAATATAAGTCCCACAAGCCCCAACACAAAGCCAAAGCCCAAAAAGCCGTAGCTTGCTGTGATAACGCTTACGTGCACGCTAAGCCAAAATGACTTTAAAACTGGGACTAAATTTGTTATCTGAGGGTTTATAAAATTTAGATGAGCAACCAGCAAGCTAACACTTGCAAAGAGCGAAGCAGCGCCTAGTGCGAAGCTTTGATGCTTGAAAAATAGCACTCCAGCTAGCACGCTTATAAGCGAGATATAGACCAAACTCTCATAAGCATCGCTCCAAGGTGCGTGACCTGAGATGTAAGCGCGTAGGGCTAAATTTAGAGCATGCACTATAAACGCAGTAAAAAACGCAAGGCTAAGCGCTCTTTCAAATCTAAATTTCCTCCCAAAAAATAGCCTATAAAAGCCAAGAGCGAGCGAAGCAAGAGCTAGGATCATGTAAAAATAGATAAGAAATTTAAATATCTCCATTTGGTTGTAAAGCACTTCAATGCTGGCCTTTACCTCGCTTGGCGCAAGAGAACCCAAAACGCTTCTTTGATAGCTTGAAATTTGCTCCAAACTCTTATCAGCCCCAGCACACTCGCCACTTTTTACGCAAAGGCTTAAATTTTCTATGTAAGCGCCTAAAACACTTTTAAACTCGTTTGAAATTTCATCTTTGCTAAAGGCTTCATTTACGCCTAGCCACGTGATAGTATCATTATTTTTAGCAGGGATAAATTTTAAAATTTCGCCCTTTAGCGCAAGGTATAAGACATTTAGCCTCTCATCAAATTTAATGACATCGCTATCAAATTTATCTCTTTTTGAGGTGGATTTTTCATTGGCAGCTTCTACAAATTTAGCTAGCTTATACTCGCCATTTTCGTTAAAAACGTCATTAAAACTAGCAAATTTCTCACTAACTCCAAGAAGCTCGCCCACACGCTCACTTGTGATCTTTACCATCCTTTTATCCATCCACTCTTGTGGCGAGATGGCAAAAGAGAGCATGAGCTCATCGCTACTAAGCCCAAAGAGCGTCGTTTTGGTTGAAATTTTGCTTATTACTGCCCTTGTGTAAGAGCTAGCTGGTGCGATCCTGCTATCAGTTTGAACTAAAATTTTGACAAATTTATCTGCGTGAGCTTTAAAATTTGTAGCTTCATCGCTTGCGAAATTTGGCGTGGCATTTAGTAAAAGCAGAGCCAAAAATGCAAGCTGCGTGCCTTTTATAAAGTTACAAAGTCTAAAAAATCGGCTCTTTTTGCTAAATAAATTTCCCACAAAGCCAAGGCAAATCAGAAAATATCCGATGTAAGTTGGCACTTTACCAGGATCAAAGCTGATCTCAAAGGCGCTTCCAAGCTCGTCAACGTCGTATGATGATTGAAAAATTTTATAGCCATCTAACGTTAGTGGGTGATTTAGTGAAATTTCATGCTCGACATCTGCGATGCTTACTTTGCTCGTGTAAGATGATGGGCTATTTAGCCCTGCGTAGCGCTCTAGGATAAATTTATCAAGCCTTAGTGAAAATGGTAAATTTATAGCCCTTGAGCTAAAGTAAAATTTTGCCTCTTGCCCATCAAAGCTCAAAATGCTTGGCTCAAGATCATATCCAGCGCCACCTTTTAGCTTGGCGCTTTTGCTCTTTTGCCCAGCAAAGCCAGCCTCTATGCTAAGCGTGGCTGGAGCGTTTTTCTCGTCTTTTTTGTAGCCAGTTATATTTATCTTAAATTCTTTGCCGTTTATATCTTTTTTAAAGTGAAAATCGTTTTTGCCAAGCAGGCTAAGTTTTAGTGGATATTCAAAGCTTTCATTTGAAATTTGCACTCTTAAATAGGGCTTTGTGCTTTGCATATAGTTGCCACTCTCGCCCACTCTAAGATGCATAACGCCCTCTTCGCCACAGTATCTTGTAAGCGCAGCACCGATGAAGATCAGAATAAAAGCAAGATGTATCAAAAATGCGCCAAATTTCTTATACATCTTGGTTTTTACGATGCTAATGGCTAGGCAAATAACACAAGCTGCCATGACGCACTCGTACCAGAGCGCCTCATAAACAAGCACTCTAGCCGTCTGTGTGTCATAAAAATTTTCCAAAAAGGTCGCCACTCCTGCACCAAAAGCAAGGATAAATAATAATACTAAAGACAAGCGGTAGACGTTTAAAATTTTCATCGCTTGTTTTAGACCTTATATACCGTAAGTCTGTCCTGCATAAAGTATAAAAACTCTAAGCAATAAAACGCCAACGACTGCTGCAAATGAGCCAAGGTAGAAGCTAAATTTCATCTTGCCAAGTGCGAAATTTAAAACAAGAGGCAAGACAAAGCCAACTAAAACAACCCCAAGCCAAAAGAATTTAGCCCAAACGCCACTATAAAATGCAACTGCCGCGCCTTGCTGATAGCTTGAGCCAAGCAAAAGCGATACAAAAAGCATTAAAATTAGTAAAATTTCAGCGCATAATACGTAAAACTCTACGCCATGAAGTGAGCCAAGGTCGCTTGAGTGTGGATCTTCTTTGAAAAATAGTGCCGCTATCAAGCTGCTACCACTTATGCCAGCACTAAGCCCTGAAGCTATGAAAAGCGCTGGTAAAACAGCGGTGTTTAAAAGCGGAAATCTAATAAGCACTGAGATCAAAAAACCTGTATATGCGCAAATGATAACCGCAAAAAGCAGGCAAAGCGCGCTTAAGAGCGGATAAAGTGGCGATAAAATTTTCATCACGCCATCAAAAAAGCCACAAAATGACTTTAACTCCGCATTAAAGGCGTATAGACACATCAAAAAGCTAAGCGGTATAAACACGCAAAGCGCGGCCACACCGATAGACATAACCGATGTGAAGTTGTAGTTAATCAAAATTTTCCAAAACAAAAGTGGCTTTTCAAGGTCAGCTATCAAGCAAACCATACCAAGCATGATGCTAACGAATGCCAAAAGCGAAGCAGCCTTGAAAAATGGGCTAAAGCCATCTTGCCTTTTGTAGCGCTTTAGAACTATGGCAGCTATTAGCGCTCCGCCACTCATACCAGCTAGCAAAAGATAAACAGCGATCGGCCAGCCCCACTCAACTGCGTGCGAAAATGTCGCAGTGAAATTTAATGCACCATCCATCTTACACCCCCGCTTTTACTTTAGGAATATATCTAAGGCTTGGTTTTGTGCCAAGTTCTGCTCTTAGCCTTATGCTATCTTTGACAGCTAAAAGCTTGCTAATGTGCGAGCTCTCATCGTTTAAATCGCCAAATACCAAAGCCTCATATCTGCACGCCTCAACGCAGGCTGGATCTTTTTTATCCTTTAAATTTGTATCTATGCAGAAGTTACAGCTTTGGGCTGAGTGACTAAACTTATCGATATATCTCACGTCGTAAGGACAGGCTACGATGCAGTATTTACAGGCGATGCAGTCATCTATGTTTGTAGTTTGGATGCCAGTTTTTATGTCCTTGTGACAGGCTTTTGTTGGGCAAACAGCCACGCAAGGCGCATCCTCGCACTGCTGACAAGATACTCTTACATATCTTTTATCGAGCAAATTCTTTGGATCAGTCTTATCCTCTACAAAAAGTCTCATCTGTCCTCTTGGGACTAAATTTACCTTTCTACATGCCACTTCGCAGTCCGTGCAGCCGACGCATTTGTTTTGGTCAAATATCATGCCAAAATGTGGTTTTTTCGCACTCTCTTCACTCTTAAAAGCAAAACCACTACTTGCCACGCTAGCACCAGCAGCCACAACTGCCATGCGTTTTAAAAAGGCTCTTCTGCTATTTTGATTTTGCATTTTTAACTCCATTTATGCCTTAATGAGGCTTTTTAATGCCCTCATTTTGCTCTTTTTCATGAATTTTTCTTGCCGCCTCAGCTAGTTCGCCAGGCTTTAAGACCTTAATAAGCTCTATCTCAAAAACGATAGTCTCGCCTCCAGGTATCCCCTCCATGCCGCTATCGCCGTATGCAAGCTCAGGCGGGATGACAAATTTAAACTTCTCGCCCTCTTTCATAAGCATAAGTCCCTCTTCAAGTCCAGGGATCAAATTTAGCATCGAAAGATGAGCTGGAACCTCTTTTGTCTCGTCAAAGACCTTGCCATCGACAAAGCTTGCTTTATAATTTACTATGATGATGCTCTCAGGCTTTGGTGTAGCCCCTTTTGAGCCACCCTTTATGATCTCATATTGTAAATTTGATTTTGTTGTTTTTACATTTTTGTTTTTTGCATTTTTTTCCATATAGGCTTTGCCTTGGGCTAAATTCTCTTTTAGCTTGGCTGCCTCTTTTTCTTTTACTATCTTCTCTAAGCTTTCAGCCCTTTTGTTTAGTAGCTTTGCTATCTCATCATCACTTAGTTTTAGCTCGCTCTTTAGTGCATCGCTAAAGCCTTTTATCACTGCATCAGCGTCATAGCCAACACCTAGTTGTTTTTGATCTAGCAGTCCTTTTAAAACATATCCGCCACTTGTTGCGCCTATGGCATAAGAGTCGTTTGTATCGACATTTGCCAAGAGGCTAGCCACGCTTAGACTAAGAAGTAGCGAACATTTTAAAAACCTATTTTTCATTTCAAACCCTTAAGATTAAAGGGGCTAAAACTAGCCCCTAAATGCTATAAATTTTTGTTTAGAATTCTCTGAGCTTCTTTTATATACTCTTTAGATGCATCTAGTCTTTGTTTAGTAAATTTAAATCCGTGCATACCCCACGAACCATCTTTTTCGACCATGTCGATGATCTCTTGAGCGTTTTGGACAAGCTCATAAACTCTTGCTTTATCACTTGGATCTAGCTTTTTAGTCTCTAGTAGTGAGTAAATTCCCTCGATGCCTATTTTAACCTCTGAGAATTCATTTTTAACTGGAGTTTGCCATCCCATAACCTCATCATAAACTTGTTTTTGGTTTTTGAAATGAAGTGTTGGTTTTAGCTCAGATAGCACTGGGCTATGGCAGCCTTTATTATCTTTCATATCTTTATCAGCCCAAGATGTTCTAGCGCATGCCCACATCAAATCAACATAGTTGTGGCCATTTTTATCTCTCTCAAAGTGCCAATCTTTTCCATCTCTTGGTTTTTCAGAAGCAGCGCCTGGGACAAGAGATTTCTCTTTTGGATCGACCATGATCTTCCAGATGTGAGAGCGTCTTTGAGTATCAAAGCCAGCGTTGTCTTGGAACTGAACAGCGTAGAAATTCTCGCAGCTCATCATAAATGGCATGTGGCAAGACGCACAAGTGTTGTTTTTGTGAGTATCTGCTTTTGATGCGATATATGCTTGAGTCTCGTGACAATCTTTACAATCTTTTTTGATCTTTGGTTTAGTGTAGAACGCACTTAGATAGCCTTGATCTGGGTTGTAGTTCATGCCAGTTACGCTCTTATCGCCTACGACGTTACCTGTGTTATCGTGTGGATCGTGGCAAGTGACGCATCTCATACCTTTATCGTAGTGAGCGGTAAAGTATGATTGTGAGCCCTCAGAACCACATCCTGGTCCCATTGATTTAAATTTAGAGCTTAGTGAGAGATCAAGCTTGCCGTTATTGAGCGGATTAGCTCGCATTAGATCTGGGCTAAAGTTAAATCTTTGGTGACAGCGTTCGCAGTTTGATGTTCTAAAATTTGTAGCTCCATCAAGGTGACCGCCAGCTCCGTGGCACTCCTCACAGCTTACGCCTTTTGAGATAGTGTGTTTTTGGAGCTCTTTGGCATTACCAAGTGCTGCGTAAAATTCTGCTTTTGACTTAAAGTCAAATTTAACTGGGTGACAAACCTCACAATATGATGAGTTTGCTTGGAAAAACATCGATTTTTTATGTTTTGCGGCGTATGAGGCAAGACCTCTGACATATCCGCCATTATCGCCATACTCTTCAAGCGTGCCAGGAAATTCTGGGACGAGCTCTTTTATCTTTTTAACAGTTGCGTCGTCTAAATTTAACGCCCATGTTCTTTGCCATTGGTTACCGCCAGCTACGATCTGACCTGTGCCATCTCTTAGCAAACCACCCTCAACGTAGTAAGTACCACGAAGTAGCCATGCATCGACGTAGCCCATCTTAGTTCTTAAGTGACCAACGGTTGCGTAGATGACATCTGGAGTGATACCTTTTGGAAGGATAGAAGCGGTATCTTTGTCAAATACTGGCTCAGTTAGGTTGTTATTGACCTCTGGGTGCTCGCCAGGGAAACGCATAGTAGTTGCGTGGCGAGATCTGCTCCAAACCTCATACTGAGCTGGGTGACACTCACCGCACTTTTCTGGACCTACAAATTTATTAGGAAATTGAAGCGATGAAGTGGCTGGAATTCTATACATCATAGAGCTATAGCCCTTACCGCCATCTCTTTTACTAAGCTTTGACATATCAAAGCCATGTCCCTCGGCAAGCCACTCTAAGCCACGGTCATGAACGACCATTTTGCCGACGGTTTTGCCACCATACTTTGTAAAAATAGGGTGGTTTTTAAATAGCCAGTTATACATCTCTTGCTCTTCTACGACGTAGTCTTGCAAGGAGACAACACCTCTACTTTGCAGTGTGCCTTTAGGATTTGCGATAACATCACGTGCTTTATCGGACATCTGCATATTATGCTCTTCGCAACAGGCTTGTGAAGCAAAGATACTAACACCCATGAGTAAGCCTGCTAAGGCTTTGTGTAAGTTTCTCACGTCTCCTCCTTTGAATTTTTATCCTAAAATCAAAATGATTTCATACTGATAATCTTAACACCAAAAAAGGGCAGAAAAGGGGGAAAATTAACAAATTATAAATTTTCGAAACTAATTGTAAATGCAACGTGGTTTTCATCCACATTTTTAGCAAAGATTAGGGCGTTGTTTTTGCGAGCGATAAGACGGCTCATATATAGCCCAAGCCCGCTACCGCTCTCTTTTGTGCTAAAGTGTGGCTCAAAGATGACCTTTAAAAATGAATTTTTTATCGCTCCTGCGTTATTTTGCACGCATAAATTCTTTCTGCCATCTTTTAAAAAGGCGCTTATCTTTATCACTCTTGGCTTTGTGTAGCTCTGCTTAAATGCGTCTTTGGCGTTGTTTATGATGTTTATTAAAATTTGGATTATCTCATTAAAATTTGCAAATACCTCAAAATTTTCTCTCACGTCAAGCTGCACTTCGATCTGATACTTTTTAAGCGTTGCGTTTAAAATTTTTATCGTTTGATTTATCACTTCAAGCACTTTAAACTCTTTTCTCAAGGTATTTGGACTAAAGAAATTTTTAAAGTCATCAACGGTTTCTGACATGAAATTTATCTGCTTGCTCGTTTCCTCTATAAATTCATAAATTTTCGCCTCATCAAGCTTTTTTCGCTCCTGATAAAGCTCTAAATTTATCAAAGATGAGCTTATCTGAGCTAGCGGCTGCTTCCACTGATGCGAGATATTGCCTATCATCTCGCCCATAGAGGCTAGGCGGCTTTGATGTATCATTAGCTGCTCAGTCTGCCTTTTGCTCTCTTCGCCTCGCCTATGCATCTTATAAACAAGTAGCAAAAATAGCCCAAAGATAAGCGTTATAGCGCTCATTATGACGATGACCTCTTGCAAGTGGTAGGTAAAAATAGCGCGGATTGGTATCTTAAAAGAGATCATCGCGACCGTTTCGTTCACGTCTGGGATCTCTATGCCCTCCATGCCGTATTTTTCTAGCATTTGTTGTGGGGCATTTGCGCTGCTATGACAGGCTAGGCAGCTTGGGCTTTGGTTTTTTATAGGCAGACCCACAAAGAGCTGTGAGCCATTTTCATCTTTTATTATCTTTACAAATTCTTTAAATTTATTCTCTTTAAAGCCGTGCAAGACGCCAGCTTCAAATTCATTTGGCTGATGGGCTTTGTTTAGCGGAGCGATAGCAACTAGCTTGTAGTCAAATTCAAGGTTGTATTTTTTCTTTTGGATGTTGTAAATTTCACGGCTTATATATGAAGATGACAGAAGTCTCTCATCAAAAAAGTCCTCTTTTAAGATGCCCTGCTCTTTTAACTGCTCGATTAGTGGGCGCTGAACTCCAGCGATGTACTCTCTTACAGAATTTATGCCCTCTAAAACATAATACGCCTCTTTTTTGGCGTCTTTCATCGCAAGATCGTTGTAAAAATTTAAAACAAGTGCCGAAACTAGCAGATAGACAAAGATAAAAGCACCGACTATTAGCTGAAATTTATATCTCACAAAGGTAGCCCACGCCGTATAAATTTTTGATCACGTCTTTGCCAAGCTTTCTTCTAAGCTCTTTTACGATCGTTTTTATCGCCTCTTTTGTGGGCTGCTCGTAGTCCCAGATGTAGTCAAAAATTTGCTCATAAGTGATAGTTTTGTTTTTGTTGTTTAAAAAGTACTCCAAAAGCTTGCTCTCGCTCTTGCTTAGATGAGAAATTTCGCCATTTACATAAAGCGCTTTTTTGCCAAAATCATACTCAAGCTCGTCATTTAACCTGATAGTTGGTGTGCGTCCAACTAGCTCAAACGCCACATCTTCAAGCGCTTTGATGAAAGATTTTTTATCGTATGGTTTTGCAAGATATCTTGTGATCTTTAGCTCAACTGCGCGCCACAGATACTCTTGCTCGACGTGGCTTGAAAGGATCACGATAGGGATTTTTTGATTGATAGCTCTTACTTTTTTAGCGATCTCAAGACCATCGATATTTGGCACGCTGATATCAAGTACTAGCACGTCATACGCCCCGCTCATAGCAAGCTCAAGCGCATCAAAGCCGTCTGTAACGCCTTTAACCTCTGCGAAAAAGAGCTCCAGCGAGGCGCAGATATTTCGCAAAATCGCCTCTTCATCCTCTAAGCAAAGGACCTTTTTGTTTGATAAAACATCTAAAATATCATACTCTTGCATACGTCATCTCATCTCTTAAGCCAAAATGCCGACTTAAATAACACAAAATAAAAACTATTTCATAAATTTACATCATGATCGTAAGATTAAAGTAAAAAATAGGCTCACTACTTAAGTGATAAATTTAAAAAAGAAAGTTAAATTTAGCCAAAGATTTGGCTAAATTTATCAGGTTCTAAATTTTGAAAGGCTAGTGTTTAGGTTATCAGTCATCTTTGAAAGATGAGCGGCTGCAAGTGAGATTTCATCCATACTTTTTGAGTTTTGTTTTGAAATTTCATCGATATTTACGATGCCTTTTATCAGCTCTTCGACCTTATTTCCAGTCTCTAAATAATCCTTCGTAGAGGTCTCATTTAAGCTAACGCTCTCGTTCATTAGCTGGTTCATATTTTCTATTTTTTCATTTATCTGGGCTGATTTTTTGCAAAGCTCGCCAGCTTTTTTAGCATTATCGCCGATGGTTTGGCTTGAGTTTGAGATCGCTTCAACGATTAAATTTATAGTTGCATTTATCTCGCTTAGGCTATTTTGCGTGCGTTCAGCCAGCTGCCTAACCTCATCAGCCACGACTGCAAAGCCACGTCCATGCTCACCTGCGCGCGCTGCTTCTATGGCAGCATTAAGGGCAAGTAAATTTGTCTGATCAGCGATGTCGTCGATAATGTTTAAGACATCTTTTACATTTTTAGCTTGATCAGCTAGGCTTTTCATCGAGCTAGCGAGTGAAATTTCACTATTTGCGGCCTCATCTACATTTTTACTAAGTCCTAAAACATCGTTTGAGACCTCATTTATATATAGACAGGTTCTTTCAAGATTTTCTTTGCTCTTCTTAGCCTCTTCAAATGAGCTTTTTATCTCTTCTGACATGGTTTTTGCCATATTTGTCGTATCTGTGACGATTAGTGAAGATTTGTTGGTTAAATTTGTAGTTTGAGCTGAGGTAGATGAGAGCTGCTCGGCGATAGAAGAGTTCTCATGCGCTAGACCTTTAACACTTTCTATCACAGATCTTAGCTCGCTTGTTAGGTCGTTTATAGAGCTTTTGATGTTTGAAATTTCATCTTTGCCACTAACTTCAAGCTTTTTAGTAAGATCGCCTCTGCCACTTTTTATCTCATCTGACATCTCGGTTAAATTTGCAACGATATTTTTTATAGGTTTGATGATCGCCCTACTTAAGATAAATAGCACGACAGCTATCAAAACAACCGTGATCAGGGCACAAGCGATGATAAAGGTTTTTGTATTTTGGCTATTTTGCTCGTTTAGTACGACCTTTGTCTTTTCTATCTCATCAGCCAAGTCATCGACATATACGCCACTTCCTAGCATCCATTTATATGGCTCGAAATTTGCAGCATAGCCAAGCTTCTCCACTGGCTCCTCGCCCTCTTTTTTCGCCCAGCCAAATGTGACAAAGCCGCCGCCTTGTTTAGCTTTTTCAATGAGCTCTTTTATAAGAAATAGCCCTTTTGGATCTTTTAAGCCGATTAAATTTTTACCCACAAGCGATGGCTTTTCAGGGTGCATCAAAACAACGCCGTCGTAGTCATAGATGAATATATAGCCAGTCTTGTCGCTAAAGAATTTTAGCTTTGAGACGACTCTAAAAATTTCTTTTTTTATCTCATCGTCGCTTAGCCCTTTTTCTTTGCCGCCGTTGTAAATTTCACGCATCATTTGGTTGATCGTCTCGACGTCATCTTTTAAATTTTCTTTTCTGGCATTTACCAGCTCGTCGTAGGACTTATGGGTGAAAAACTGAGTTAGATCGCTTGAAAATTTGCTATTTAAAAAGATGAGCAAACAGCTGACAAGCAAAACTGAGAAAACAAAAGTGAGAATTATCTTTGTAGATATTTTCATAGCACACATCCTTGCATTTTGGGATCTCCTAAAAATTTGTGCCATTTTATACATTCAAATCTTAATTATAAATTAACTTTTGAAATTTAAGAAAAAAAGAATAAATTTGATGAGAGAATTTACTCAAAGCCCAAAATAACGAATAAGTTACAAATATTATTATCTTAAGCTTTGAGCGTAAAAAATACGTAAAATTTAGTAGCCTTTAGTTGCCTCTGCTTCCAGGCTTAATCGCCTTGCTACCACTCTTACAAAGCGGACAGTGCTCTGGCTCATAAATTTCAAATTCAAAATTTCCCAAAGCAAAAAATGGCTTATCACTTGGCAGTTTTGCATTTGCCTTAGCTTCATTGCCTAAATTTGCAACCTTGCAAAAACCGCGATTTGCAAGTGCCGCAAAGCCAACTACCTCGCCACCAAGGCTCTCTATCACGCGTGCTGCTTCAAGTGCTGATCCACCAGTTGTGATGATGTCCTCACAAACTATAAATTTCTCGCCTTTTTTCACTTCAAAGCCGCGCCTTAGGCTCATCACCCTATCAACACGCTCTGTAAATATAAAGCGCTTTTTCGCCGCGCGAGCTAGCTCATATCCAGCTAAAATTCCACCAAGTGCAGGAGAACAAACACTATCAAATTTAATGCCAAATTTCTCTATCACACGCGCTAACTCATCTGCTAGCTTTGCTGCAAGTGCTGGGTCTTCAAGCACCTTTGCACTTTGCAGATAAAACTGCGAGTGGTTGCCACTACTTAGCAAAAAGTGCCCCTCTAAATACGCCCCAGCGTCCTTATAAATTTTCTCTAAATCCATCGCTTTTTCCTTTTAAAATTTGCCAAAAATCTTAACACATACCCACTTAAGCCACTCTTTTTAAAATTTAATAAGCCCCGCCCTTGTATAATTCTTGCACTCATACAAAAAGGACACACATGCTTCTCTTTAACCCTGTTGTTTTTAGCATTTTGGTGATGACGGTGCTATGTTTGCTACGTTTTAACATCCTGCTTTCTATCCTCGTTTCTGCGCTTGTTGCTGGGGTTATGTATAAGCATGGTTTTAGTGGATTTGAAAGTGGTTTGGCAAGCGGTTTTGAGAGCTTTTTTACGGCTCTAAAAGAGACCACGCAAAGCCTCATAAGCGGTATGCAAGGCAACCTTGAGACCTCTCTTAGCTACATCTTGCTAGGTGCTCTTGCAGCTGCCATCGCAAATACAAATTTAACAGCCATTTTGATAAATGCAATGAGTAAATTTCTTAGCTCAAATAAATTTATCTTCATACTAACTATCGCATTTATCGCTTGTTTGTCTCAAAACTTGATCCCAGTTCACATAGCCTTCATACCTATCTTGATCCCGCCACTTCTTGCCCTTATGAACAAAATGGGCATAGATAGACGTGCGGTGGCTTGCGCTCTTACATTTGGACTGCAAGCGCCTTATGTGAGCATTAGCGTTGGCTTTGGTCTGCTTTTTCACAATATCCTTAAAAAAGAGCTAGCCAACAACGGCATAAATACAACCATCTCAGACATCTCATCAGTCATGTGGATAGGTGGGGCTTCGATGTTTGTTGGGCTCATTTTAGCCATACTTTTTTATAGTAAAAAAAGGATTTATAAAACTTCTAAATTTGAAAAGGCCGAGCTTGATGAGATAGAGCGCGCAAAAAGCCTTGAGATGACTAAAAAAGAGTGGGCGGTCTTAGCTGGTGCGGTTGTCGCCTTTGTCGTGCAAATTTACACTTCGCTCTTGCCACTTGGCGCGTTACTTGGACTTTTGGTAATGGTTGTTTTTGGCGGTATCGAATACAAAAAAGTAGATAAGATCATGGATAATGGCCTTGCTATGATGGGCTTTATCGCATTTATCATGCTTGTTGCTGCGGGATATGGCACCATTTTAAGAGAGAGTGGCGGTATAGACGAGCTTGTAAAATACGCTAGCTTGGTCTCTGGCGGCAAGATAGGCGGAGCATTTTTGATGCTACTTATCGGACTTTTAGTCACGATGGGAATAGGCACTAGCTTTGGTACTATCCCTATCTTAGCCTCTATCTACGTGCCACTTTGCCTTAGCCTTGGCTTTGGCGTGCCAGCTATCATCTTGCTAGTTGGTATAGCAGCAGCTCTAGGCGACGCTGGAAGCCCGGCAAGCGACAGCACACTTGGGCCGACAAGCGGTCTAAACGCTGATGGTGAGCACAACCACATATATGATACTTGCGTGCCTACATTTATATTTTTTAACATCCCACTTATCATCGGTGGCATCGTAGGTGCGTTGATACTTGGATAAATTATGATAGATAAAAAACAACCAAAATTATGTAAGGAGTAAAAATGATAGGTATGCTAGTTGCCGAAGAGACACCACAGATCACTCAAATTTTACAAAAAGCGGTTCAAGAGATAAAACGAATAAACCCTCATGCAAGGGTTGAATTTGTAGATTATAACGACTACTATATAAATAAAGAAAATGAACAAAATTTAAAAGAGCTGATCGCAAAGCATAGACGTGGCGAGCTTAAATATTGCACTCTTGATGATGTTATCGCTGAGACCGACGCCGTAATAGAAGGCAAAAATTTAAGATGAAAATTCTTTTTACAGATGATTTTAAAGAGAATTTAAAAGAGATATTAAAATTCATAAAACAAGATAGCAAGGACCGTGCATATAACTTTCGCGATAGTCTAAAAAATGAAATCATAAAAATCCCTGAAAGACCATACTCTTACAGAGAAAATCTAACTATGAAAGATACTCAAGTAAGAGACTTGATCTTCAAGGGATATGTTGTTGTATTTGTCATAGATGAGGACGAACAGACTATCACTATCATATCAATCTATAAACACAATCTACCAAATTTAAAATATCCTCAGTAACTATTATTTTTTGCCGATATAAATTTTGGAACATCTTTTGCTTTGAAAGATTATAAAAATTTAAAACGAGAAAAAGGATAAGCTCATGATGAGATCACTTTGGTCTGGTGTTTCAGGCCTACAAGCCCACCAGATAGCCATGGACGTAGAAGGCAACAATATCGCAAACGTCAATACTTATGGTTTTAAATACAACCGCGCAAATTTTGCTGATATACTAAGCCAAACTCCAAGAGTAGCTACCGCTCCACAAGGTCAGCTAGGCGGTCAAAACGCTATGCAAATAGGTCTAGGAACGACTATAAACTCAACTACAAGAATTTTCTCACAAGGCACACTAACAGCCACTGATAAGCAAACCGACCTTGCTCTTCAAGGAAATGGCTTCTTTGTTGTTTCTCCAGATGGCGGAACGACAAGATACTATACAAGAAACGGCGATTTTGTCCGTGATAAGGCTGGTAACTTCGTAAATAACAGCGGTTATATCGTTCAAGGCTGGACTAGAGATGACGAGACTGGCACTATCGACTCAACTGGCCCTATAAGCAACATCGTCATCAAAGAAGGTCTTACAACTCCAGCAAGAGCGACAACAGAAGTTAAGATAAAAGGCAACCTCGACTCAGGTAACAGCATCGGTCAAAGAAGCACACCTATATATGCTCTTGACTCAGTTGCAGGCGGACGCGACTACAATAACGATGGAATTTTAAATGCTAACGAAGTTCATAACGAAAACGATACAAATAATGATGAATTTTATACAAACTCAAGAAACGAGCAAATTTTAACAGAGCGTGGCGTCGATCTTGGTGTTACATTTGACGAGCTTGGAAACGGACTTGCACTAAGAGATGGACAAGGTATCTGGGTAAGCTACGCAAATGCTAAGACTGAAAAATTTAGCGTAGGTAGCGCTCTAGCACAAAATATCGGTCAGATCAACCCACCAGCTACACTTGATATAACACTAAATGGACAAAATATCAAAACTCAAGCTGGCACGATGACAAGCATCAGTGACGTTGCCGCTGCTATCAATGCTCAGTACAACAAAACTGGCGTTAGAGCTGAAATTTCAGAAGGCAATAAACTAACGCTTATAAACAGAAACAACTCAGGCACAACTGAAGAGACAAAAAACATCCACCTAACAGTAAATGCTGGAAACACGGTTGGCGGTCTAGCTAGTAAAGATATCATCACAGCTTATCAATATGTCTATACAAGCTCACAAACAACAGCTGTTCATCCAAATAACGACAAAATCGCAAGACAAATAACAACAACAGAAGATCTTCGTGCAGCTATGCAAGAGGATGCTAGAAACCACGTTGATTATAACGGCGATGGTCAAATAAGAGCAAACTCTGACGCACTTGATGCAGCAAAACTTGCAACTGCTGCTCACAAGGTAGCTCCAGGCACTGGTGGCGCAGCTATAACAAATCCAGCTTATGCACTAGCATATAACAACGCTTACGCAGCAGCAGCAGGCACACCTGATCAAAAACACGCAGCAGGTATCGCAGCACTTCAAGCAGCAGCTGGAGATGATACAAACGACGGCGTAAAGATCACTGTAAATAAACTAGGTCAATTTCAACTAGAAAACCCTACAAACGAAATGGCTGATCAAGCCCTTTATATGACTACAACTGGTCTTACAAAACCAGCTCAAGGCACAAACAACGCAGCGGTAAACGAAAACGTTCGCTTTACAAATATCATGAAGGCACTTGATGGCGCACTAAGCCCAGGTCAAGCACTAAGAGCGAGCGGTAAGATGATGATGTCAAGCCACGGCTCAACGGCTGAAATTTTTGACTCACTTGGCTCAAAACACACAGTTAGTATCAGATGGGCAAAGACAGGCACTACAACAGATGGCGGAACTGAGTGGAATATGATCATTCAAGTACCAGAGCCTGCTAAGATAAACTACACAGGCGAAGGCCCAGATAACGTCGTAACTGGCTCATTGAGATTTAACTCAAACGGCTCACTTGCTAGTTTTCACCCAGCTACGATAACATTTTCAGCTAACAACGGCTCACAAAGTGGTCAAAATGTTAGTTTAAATTTTGGTTTGGGAACAGACTTTAACGGACTAACAAGCTTTGATAAAGACTCTTCAACTGAGTCTATCTCACAAGATGGTTACACAGGTGGTACACTAAATGACCTAAAGATTGACGAAACTGGTACTATCATCGGTGCATTTACAAACGGCCAAAGCTTTGGTCTAGCTCAAGTGGCACTTGCTAGCTTTACAAACAACGAGGGTCTTCAAAGTGAGGGCGGAAACGTCTTTTCACAAACTGCAAACTCAGGCGAAGCAGTCATCGGCGCAGCAGGCACAGGCGATAAAGGAACGATCGCAGCTTCAAAACTAGAAGCAAGTAACGTCGATCTAAGCCGTGCGCTAACAGATCTTATCGTCATCCAAAGAGGCTTTCAAGCAAACTCAAAAACGATCACAACAAGCGATGAGATGCTAAACACGCTTCTTCAACTAAAACAATAATCATAAAGGGAGCACTCGCTCCCTTTTAAATTTACAAATAAAATCAGCCTTCTTTTTGTAAAATGCTAAAAAATTTCACAAAAAGAGAAAATATGCAAGTAACACTTCTAAATCACACCCCACTAAATATCTGCTCTCACGCGATCCGCACATGCTGGCAAAGCTTTGAAAAAGGCGACAATGGCGGCGAAAAAGATGTCGAGCTGATAGATAGGGTGGGTAATAAATTTAAACACGCATCAACACTAGAGCATCTTTACTACAACTTCTACATCCAAGGCATCTCTCGCGCACTACTTCAAGAGCTAGCCCGCCACCGATTAGCAAGCCTAAGCGTCAAATCAACCCGCTACACGCTAAAAGAGCTAAAAAAGGAGGAGAAATTTGAAGTAGGGCAGTTTGAGCGTGCGGCTAAATTTATCGTGCTAACAAATGACGAAATGGTCGATAACGCGAGCATAAAAGCGCTTGAAAATTTACGTGAAATTTTAGCCTCAACCACAAAAAGCCTTGATATAGTTAAATACTGCTTGCCAGAATGCTATAAAACCGAGCTTACATGGAGCATAAACGCTAGAAGCTTGCAAAATTTCATCTCTTTAAGAAGCTCAAAGTCAGCCCTTTGGGAGATAAGAAATTTAGCAAATGCTATCTACGACGCCTTGCCAAATGAGCATAAATTTATCTTTGAGAAGTGCTTGCCGGAGGATGAGGGGTAAAATTAAGTGTAAAACAGCACCAAAGTATAAATTTAGATATGTAAAAAAGTGTTCTAGTATCTTTTAAAAATATCTTGGTGTCTGCCTATTTTAAAAAGCTTTAAAATTTCATCATCTCTTTGATAAATTATTACCAAATCTCCAAAAACGTGGCACTCTCTAAAATCTTTTAAGCTTCCAGTAAGCTGATGATCTTTTAAATCATCAGCTAATTTTTCATCATTTTGTAGTTGAAAAACCACCTTTGAAATCGCTTTTTCATCCCATCCTTGCTTTAAAACTAACTTCAAATCCTTTTTATAAGTGCTAAAAATTTCTAAAATTCTCATCAATGATTTTCTTGTTTTATTTCATTGATCAAGTCATCATGATTTTTGTAAAATCCAACACTTTTTGCGTTTTTTAGATCAAGTAGTGTCTGCTCTGTCGGTATCTCTTGCTCTTTTGAACTATTGACATACTTGATCTTATATTTTGGATCCATAGCTTGTGCCATCGCTTTAAATGCCTCAATAGCTTTTTGACTGATGTTATCGCCTATTATTGTTATTGTTTGCATAGTATGCCTTTTTGTTTTTTTGGGGATTATATCATTTTTTGTTTTATTGTGTTTTTGTCTAAATTTACTTTTTCAAAACGTAAAGAAGCTCGTCTACGTGGATGTTTCTAGCTTTTAAATTTCTGCTGCCACGGTAGGCGTTATACTTTTGGCGCAGTAGATGAACTTTGCCCATTTTATTTAGGTTTTTATCAAATTCATCTTGGTTGATAAAGCCCTCTGAGTTAAACGAGATAAGCACAAACTTCGCCTTTAAATTTGCTATGAGCTCGAAAAATGCCTCACTTGCTGATGATTTTTTATTAAAGACTGATCTGTTCCAGTCCTTTGCGATACCTGAAACTTTTGAAATTTTACTTGGCTCTTCATAGCTTGCGATGAGATTTAGCATGAAGTAGTTTGAGCCGTATGGATGCTGGTTATAAGGCGGATCAAGATAAACTAGATCAAGCCCATCAAGCTCTTTTGCGAGCAAATTTGCGTCCTTTTGATAGACCTCAAATGGCACGCTGAAATTTGAAAAAATAGGCTTAGTCAAATTTATATCAGAAGTGATCCTTGAGATGGCATTTTGCCCCCTGCCGCCAAACTGACCGATGCCCTCTTTATTTTTATGAAAACCTTTAAAAATTCCACTCGTATTTGCATGCACGCTTGCATTATAAAGTAGTGGAGCTATGAAAAATTTTCTCATCTCCTCTGGCAACATCTCATCTATGAGCCTTCTTGCAGTGTCGATGAATATGGCATTTTTCTTTGTGTAAAAGACCCGCTCGCCCCAAGCGATATTTTCGTCATCTTGTGGGGCATAAAGCCTTGTTATAAAGCCCTCAGAAAGGTTTTCTTTTATCTCTTTTTCAAGCTTTTTTTGCCAGAAATTTATCTCATCTCTTAGCTCATTTGTGGCGTTTTGCAGATAGCATGAGTTTGTGATGAAGCTATAAAGCTCCAAGTCGTTTGCGACTAGAAATTCGCTATTTTGCTTTAAAAACCTAGCCACCACGCCGCTTCCGCTAAAGAGGTCGCAGCAGCTAAGCTTCTCTTTTTTAAGCTCGTCTTTTGCGTACTTTACGCCTCGCTCGATAAAGCCTAAAAGAGAGCGTTTGTTACCAAGATAGGTTAAAATTTGCTCTTTTAGATAGGCTTGATTTTCTTGTTTTACTGGTTTCAAATCAGTGCTTTTTTAGTCCCATAGCATCAACGTCAAGCTTGATCTCATCGTTATTTATGATGACTAGGCCTTGTGCTAAAATTTTGCTTGCTATGGCATGCGCCTCATCAAGCGAGTGCATCTTGTAAGTGCCACATTGAAATTTATTTAGCTCTGGGATCTTATCTTGATCTTTGACCTCTAATATATCTTTCATAGAGGCTAGCCATGCCTTTTTTACAGCTTCTTCGCTAGGTGTGCCGATCACGCTCATATAAAAGCCAGTCCTGCAACCCATCGGCGAGATGTCTATGATCTCCACGCCGTTGCCATTTAGATGGTTTCTCATAAAGCCAGCAAATAGGTGCTCTAAAGTGTGAGTGCCTTTTTCTGGCAAAATTTCTTCATTTGGCTTGCAAAATCTCAAGTCAAAAACGCTGATATCATCGCCCTTTGGGGTCTTCATACTCTTTGCTAGTCTAACTCCTGGGGCTTTCATCTTCACATGATCTACGCAAAAACTATCAAGTAGTGGCATATATTCTCCTTTAAATTTTTGGTAATTTTAGCGTAAAAAAGATTTAAAAATTTAAAGGCCCACGTAAATTTACATGAGCCTGGTAGTATTTTGGGGTATTAAAATTTATTTTTTCTAACGTCTGTTAGTATGACCTTTGCCATGCTGTCTATCTCGCTAGTTACTTCATTTGTGTTACTAACGACGCTTCTATTTTCTTTTGTGACGTTATCTATTTGAGCGACACTTCTATTTATCATATTTATGCCCTCAGCCTGCTCTTTTATAGATTCGCTCATCTCGTTAATTGACTGAGCAAGGACATTTGTATTTGCCTCGATCTCGCCTAGAGATTTTTGTGTGCGTTCAGCTAGCTTTCTAACCTCATCAGCCACAACCGCAAAGCCACGTCCATGCTCACCTGCGCGAGCAGCTTCTATGGCGGCATTAAGGGCTAGTAAATTTGTCTGATCAGCGATGTCACGGATGATGACGATGATGTTTTTGATCTCTTCACTTTGTCTTATGACGTCCCCTGTCTTTTGTGAGATAGCATTCATCGAGCTTGACATCTGCTCAACCGCAGCCGCGCTCTCTTGGATAGAGTCAGCTTGTTTGCTCGCACCCTCAGTTAAATTTCTCATAGATTCAGCAAGCATAGTTGCTTTTTCTTCTAAAATTTGAGCTTGATTTAGGTTGCTATTTAGCATAGCGCTTATAGCATCGCCTGCGCTATTTATGCCAACTATCATGGCTTTTAGATCAGCCTCTATGTCATCTCTTAGCTCGATCTTAGCGGTGTAGTCGTTATTTGAGTATGCTTTTAGGATATTTATGACGCTGCCTAAATTTTGACTGATAGAGCTAAAGAAAGTGTTTAGTAGATCTTTTAGCTTGATAAGTGATGGGTTGTTTGGATTTTCACTTAGTTTGACGCCTAAATTTCCTCTTATCATGTTATTTGCAGCTACGTTTAGCTCTTCAAGCATGGTGTTATCTTTTTTGATGCCAGCTATGACTTTATCGATATTTTTATTTATCTCTTCACTCATCACGCCAAATTCATCAGTCGTGTGGATATTTAGCTTGCTTGGGGCAGTGCTACTCTCATAAGTGATAAATTTAAACGTATCAGAAAGCTTCTCTTGGATAACGCTGATAGGTTTAAGCGAGCGTTTTAGTAGCACGAAAACAATGGCTGAGAGTATGACTATAAAGAGCACTGCAAGCATTAGCTGAGCTTTTAAGATAGGCATAGTGTGGTTTGAAAAGGTATCCGCACCTATGGCAACGGTTGCAAGCCAGCCATCATCGTTGATAGGCAAAATTTTAGCCGTTACATCTTGGTTTTTAGAGTTTTTATATGAGATCAGACCATTTTCATCAAATTCTTTATTGGCATATTTTTCTGAGACGACCTTTGTAGCTGGTAATATAGTGCCAACTTCTGAAGCTACGTCAGAAAAGAGCATAGTGCCATCTTTTCTCATTACATAAGCATATCCGCCATCGCCAGTGTTGCCTATCTCGATGATCTTGTCACTAACTTTCTTTACATCTATATCTATACCAACAACGCCAACAAATTTACCATTTTTAGTAACTGGAGCGGTGAAACTCATAACAAGATCATTTGTAGAAGTGACCCTTGGTTCGGTATAAATTTCTTTATTTTTCTCTTTTGTGCTCTTATACCAGCCTCTAGTTCTTGGGTCGTAGTTGTCAGCTACGGTTGTTCTTTTACCATCTGATTGGAAGAAGTGTCCATCCTCATCGCCGTAATAGACATATTTCACCGCAGAGTTTGCGACCTTTTTTTCTAATAAGACAAAGTTCATTATCTCATCGCCACTTTGAGCGCCTTCAACTGCTGATGAAATTTTCTTGACGTACTCTAAATTTTCATCAAAAAAAGTGTTTGCAACACTTTTTATATCTTTGAGGACCTGATCCTCTTTGCCACTGACAAGCTCAACGATCTTGTCCTTTGAAGTAAAATAACTAACCGCCGAGATAGCGCAAAACGAGATGATGAGTAAAACCATCAAGGCGAGTGCTATCTTATTTGTGATAGACCTAAACACCTCTGCTCCTTTAAATTTTGTTTGAAATTCATTTGTAAAACAAAATCGGAGCAAAAGTATAAATGTTTATAGTGTTCTCATAAATTCAGTGCTGTAAATTCCATCGATGCGTCTTTTCATATCATCATGCCAGCCATTTGTAAGAGTGGTGAGGGCGTTAAATTTCTCTAGTAAATTTAAATTTTCACTTGGCGCGTAAAAGAGCCTGTTTATCTCTAAAATGCTCATATGAACTGGGTCACTTTCTATAACCTCTATCGCGTCGCCTGCTTTGCACGATCCTGGCGTAAGAACGCGGTAGTACCAGCCAGTAAGGCCTGTTTCAAAGATGTGAGTAGCCATATTTTCATTGCCCCATCTTTTTGAGAGCTTAAAGCATGGCTTTCTAGGCTGCGAGACTTGAAGCACAAGCGAGCCCACCTTGTGGATATCGCCCACATAAACGCAGCTCTCATCAAGCCCATCAACGCATAAATTCTCCCCCATCGCACCATAAGCCATATTTTTTAATCCTAAAAATTTCTCCCACTCGGCGTAGTTTGCAAACGAATTTGCAAAAATAGCCTTTTCAGGGCCGCCATGATGCTTCGTATCAGCGACGCTATCGCCCTCAAAGCCAAGCTCATTTGCGAAAATTTCGCCATTTTGAGCTACTTTAAAAATAGCTGAGCTCCAAGGTAAATTTAGCTTATCAGTCGCATTTTGCGAGCCGTAGTTTTTCACATCTCCTATTAGTAAAGCTTTTAGTGTTGCCATATTTTTCCTATCAAATTTAGTTTATTCTTAAATTATTCGCGTGAGTTAGCGCTATCGCGATAGCATCGGTGATATCAAGCGGTTTTATCTCTTTATTTATGCCTAAAATTTTTTTCACCATAAATGCCACCTGCTCTTTGTCAGCCTTTGCCTTGCCAGTGACCGTTTTTTTTACCTGAAGCGGCGTATATTCGGCAAAGTCACCATGAAGCTGCAAAATTTTAAGACTAAGTGCCCCGCGAAACTGAGCGAGCTTTAAGACCGTTTTTGGGTTATAAGCAAAGAATATGTCCTCTATCGCGACCTCGTCAAATTTATGGTTTTTAAAGATGAGATCAAGCCCCTCGCAAAGCTCTGTTATTTGGTATTGAAGCGTGTTTGGCTTTATCTTTATAAGCCCAGCTTCAAGAAGAGTAGTTTTAAATTTACTCTTTTCAAGTATCGCGTAACCGCAATTTTTCGTGCCTGGATCGATTCCTAAAATTTTCATCACAATCTTTTCAATACTTTTTCACGACTTTTTCACGCCGTGAAAAAGTTTGTCGGAGTTTAACAAAGGTTTTATTAAATTTAAGATAAAATCGCTAATAAAATTAATTACTTCAAAAGGGTTTAAAT